>JBOFFB010000263.1:0-4277 GCA_051648385.1 Allobosea sp. | reverse complement strand
ATGAACCCGGCCAACACCCACTGGAAGAAGCTTTATTCGCTCTATGCGAATGTCGATAGCGAAGCCGCTCGCTACCTCGATTTCGAACGCTGGTGGGGTGGCTTCTTCATGATGAACGAAGAAGAAATCCGCTGGATTGTCGAGAACCTTTTCGTCGGAAACCGCCTGGCGCAGGGCAACGCCATGCTCGGCGACGCGAAAATCGATCTTCGGAAAATCACCACGCCGATCGTGGTTTTTGCAAGCCATGGCGACAACATTACGCCACCCTCGCAGGCGCTCAACTGGGTGGCCGACCTTTACCGTGATGAGATTGAAATCAAGGCACGTGCCCAGCGTATCGTCTACATGGTGCATCCGACGGTTGGGCATCTCGGAATCTTTGTTTCCGCAAAGATCGCCGGGCGCGAGCATGAGGCCATCACCAACACCATGCGGGCCATCGAAGCGCTGCCGCCCGGACTTTATGAAATGGTGCTCGAGAACGAGGACGACCAGGTGCGGATCAAGTTCGCACCACGCACCATGGCCGAGATGCTGACCATGGATGACGGACGCGAGGACGAGGATATGTTCGCCGCTGTGGCACGCATCTCGGAATTCAGCGCAAAGGCTTATGAAACTATCGTGCGCCCGTTCGTGCGGCAGATGGTGACCGAACAATCGGCAAAAAGTTTCTTTCAGTCGCGGCCTCTGCGGTTGGAGCGTATGCTTCAGTCTGACAGAAATCCCCTGATGAACATCGTCAAGAACCATGCCGAAGAGGTTCGCAAGGCGCGCCTTCCCGTGCCCGCCGATAACCCGTGGCAGTTATGGGAAAGCCTGATGTCCGAGCAGATCGAGCAGAACCTCAACATGTTCAGAGACTGCCGCGATGCGTTGCAGGAACTGACTTTCCATAGCATTTACGGCTCCCCAATGATGCGCATGATCGGAGCCGCAGGAGTTGCCGAGCGGGCGAAGAACAAGGACGCAGATCTGATGGCCTTGCCTGATGTGCGCGATGCTCTCGCCCGGATAGAAACAGGCGGCGAGGCCGAGGGCACCATTCGCATCCTTGAACTCATGTCGCGCGCGCGCGGCTACACGAGGCGTTCTCGTCTGGAGCGGGCACTGCATCTTTTCGAAAGCGAAGAGCCGTTCAAATCGATGACAGACATCGAACGTGCACATCTGATCCACGAACAGGCTTTGATTGTGCAATTTGGTGGCGAAAAAGCTCTGGCCAGCCTGCCGCAATTGCTCGACACCGAAGACGAACGAACCAAGGCGCTTGACTTCGTGATGCGGATTGCCGGACCGGCGCAGTCGATGCATCCCGCCGCGCTGCAGCTTTATCACGAGATCGAGCAGATGCTAGGTTTGGCCCAACGTGATGTACCTGAGGTCACGTACGTTGCTGCAGAGTGACGGGCTCGACCGGTCGACACCCACATCAGGAGCATGACGATGATCACAAAGACGCATCGCAACACCACCTGGGCCGAGCTTGAGGTCGGGCGCACCGCCAGCGTCGAGCGCGGCGTAACCCCGAATGACCTCTACGTCTTTGCGCACGCATCAGGCAACACGAACCCTATCCATATGCCAGGCGTCGACATCGACGGTGATGGCACCGCCGACACAGTCGCGCCATCACTGTGGGTCGGCTCGCTGGTGTCGTCTGTGCTTGGCACGTTGTTGCCTGGTGCTGGCACGCTTTACCGGGCTCAGACCTTCACATTCCATGGTCGCGCGCGGTTGGGAGACCGGCTGGTGATCAGCGTGCGCTGCATCGAAAAGCGCAGCAGTCCGCAGGCGGTCTTCGAAACCCGAGTGGCCCGCACCGATGGCACGCTGCTGCTGGACGGAATCGCCGAAGTCGACGCGCCGACCCATACCATCGTGCTCAAGGACAAGCAGCTGCCAATGCTGCTGATCGACGAACATGATCATTTTGGCAAGCTGATTGACCGTTGCCGCCAATTGCCTCCGATGCCGACCGCCATCATCTGTCCAGATGACAAGAACTCGCTGGGCGGTGCCTTGCTGTCTCAGCGCGAAGGACTGATCACGCCCGTCTTCATCGGTGACCGCGAGGCGATCCTGCGCGCGGCAGACGCCGCCGCTGTGGATATTTCGGGTGTCAGCCTGATCGACATTGCCGATCATTCCGAGGCTGCGGCACGTGCCGTGGCCATGGCGAACGCGCGCGAGGTCCGCGCCGTGATGAAAGGCAACCTGCACTCCGACGAGTTGCTGGCCCAGATCGTCAAGAAGGATGGCGGCCTGCGCACCGCACGGCGGATCAGTCATGTCTTTGTCCTCGACGTGCCGACGCAGGACAGCCTGCTGTTCATTTCGGATGCTGCGATCAACATCTTGCCGGACCTCACCACCAAGATCGACATCGTCCAGAACGCCATCGATCTCGCCCGCGCCTGCGGCATCGGCGTGCCGAAAGTCGGCATTCTTGCCGCTGTCGAGACCGTCAACATCAACATGCCCGCGACACTGGACGCTGCGGCGTTGTCCAAGATGGCGGACCGTGGCCAGATCAAGGGCGGGCTGGTCGATGGCCCGCTGGCCATGGACAACGCGATGGACATGGAAGCCGCCAGGACCAAGGGCATTCGTTCGCTGGTCGCAGGACAGGCTGATGTGCTGATCGTGCCGAACCTCGAAGCCGGCAACATGTTGGCCAAGGAGCTGACCTTCGTGGGCCGGGCAGAGGCTGCTGGGCTCGTGGTCGGGGCCAAGGTGCCTGTCATCCTGACCTCGCGCGCCGACAATGACCGGGCGCGCCTCGCCTCCTGTGCCATCGCTCAGCTCTATGATCACTGGCGGACGACGGGTAGCGCACTCGCCGACACGCCGATGGTCGATCGTAACCTTGCTAACGCTGCGGAATGATCCGTCCATGTCCGATCACATCCTGACGATCAATGCAGGTTCGTCGTCGCTGAAGTTTGCCCTGTTCCGGCAGGATGGACCAAGTCTGCGCGCCATCGGGCAGATCGAGGGCCTTGGCACTGATCCGCATCTGACGATCAAGGACCATACCGGCAACAAAGTTCTGGTGGACCCTTTGGAAGGTGAGCGCTTCGTGGCGGATCACGCAGCCGCACTCGGGGCTGCGCTGGCCGCGTTGAACGATCTGTTCCCGGACGCACGCATTTCCGCAGTCGGTCACAGGGTCGTTCATGGCGGGCTCAATCATGCAAAGCCGGTTCAGGTCACGCCAGCGATCGCGGCAACACTGGCGAAGCTCAACCCGCTGGCCCCCTTGCACCAGCCGCACAATCTTGCCGGGATCGCTGCTGCGCAGACGGCTTTCCCCCATGCTCCGCAGATTGCGTGTTTTGACACCGCCTTCCATCGTGGCCATCCGTTCGTCAATGACGCGTTTGCCTTGCCCCGCGCGCTCTATGACGAAGGTGTGCGGCGCTATGGCTTTCACGGCCTGTCCTATGAATACGTGACGGGGCATCTCGCCGAGATCGCGCCGCATCACGCACAGGGGCGGGTCGTGATCTGCCATCTGGGGTCAGGTGCCTCCATCTGTGCGCTGCGGGCTGGCCAGTCCGTCGCCTCAACTATGGGATTTTCTGCCCTCGACGGCCTGCCGATGGGCACGCGCCCGGGCCAGCTTGATCCGGGCGTCCTGCTCTATCTGATGAGCGAGAAGGGCATGGATGCTGCCGCCATCACTGACCTGCTTTACAAGCAGTCGGGCCTCAAGGGCCTGTCCGGCATCTCAAGTGACATGCGTGATCTGCTGGCTTCCGACCAGCCGGCGGCAAAGCAGGCCATTGATTACTTCGTCTTCCGTGTCCGCCGCGAGATCGGCGGCATGGCAGCTGTGCTCGAAGGGCTGGACGCTATCGTGTTCTGCGGTGGTATCGGCGAAAACGCCCCCGCGATACGGGAGTATGTGCTCGAAGCCATGGAGTGGCTCGGTGTGGAACTCGATCTTGACCGCAACCGCGCCAACGCGGGCATCATCTCGTCGGATCGCTCCCGCGTAAGGGTCTTCGTGATTCCCACGAACGAGGAGTTGATGATCGCACGGCATGTCGCGTCGTTGGTGCAAGGATATTGACGTGCGGAACTCTAGATCATCCCGCATCGAGATGGATTCCATCTCAATGCGGGATGATCTAGTGGACAGAATCTAACGCTTGGTGCCCGCGTTTGACAGCGGCGATTATGGCGTCGGGGTCTGCGGTCCAGGAGAAGGGTTTTGGCTCCCCGTTGTGTTCTTTGAGGAAGCGGTTGATGGCGGCCTGAAGATCGAC
>JBOFFB010000262.1:0-1727 GCA_051648385.1 Allobosea sp. | reverse complement strand
CCGCTTTGGTCCAGCATCCGCCGCGTCGCCATGGTGTGATCAAAGCCGGTGATCAGGATCGCTGCGGGTTGCCACGCCAAAATTCCGCGGACCAGCGTTTCTTCGCGGTCGATGTCATAGTCGCTGATGCTGATGACTGCCTGATAATTGCTGGATTTCAGGCCGGCATTGATGCCCTGTAGCACCTCGGGAAACACTATGTTCGACAAGGACGGCACTACCACGCCCACCAGTTTCGAATCCATCGATGCCAGGGATCCGGCAATGCGGTTCGGCACATAGCCAAGGGCGCGCACGCTTTCCATGACCAGGGCGCGGGTCGCTTCGGCCACCAGACCTTCGTTGCGCATGATACGCGAGACGGTGGACTCGCTCACCCCAGCATGGGCGGCAACATCGTGGATGGTGATCTTGCTTTTCTTGTCTTGCAGTCGCTGCTTGGTCTTGGTCACCGGAGTCCCCTCAGTTCTGCGTCATCCGATGGGCGCTGCGCCTGAACTCCGTGATGCCACGGCGTTGGCGCAGTTGTATATGGGTTTGCTTTACCGGGGCAACACAACCCGCGTCGCCCCGGCCGGTCAGATCAAACTTTCACATAGTTCCGCCACGGATGCGCTTCCTTGAAGCCCAGCACTTCGCGGATCTTGCGATTGGAAAGCGGGCCCTCATCCTTGCCCATAGGCCGGGTGATCGGCGTATTCGGCGCGTATTTCGCCAGAAACTCCGCTGTCGGCATGTTGGCGGTGATAGTGTCATTCACCGCGTTGAACACCTGATAGCCAAGCCCATCCTTTTGCAGGCAAAGATGCACGATTTCACCCAGATCGCGGGCGTCGATATAGCTCCATGCATTGCGCTTGCGGCTCATCGGGTTGGCCAGGTAGCCAGGGAAGTTGGCGTATTCATGCGGCTCGATGACGTTGCCGATCCGCAGGGCGTAGACATCGGCGCCGTAGCGCATCGCAAAGGCACGGCCGGTCTTTTCGTTGACCACTTTCGACAGGCCGTAGCTGTCCATCGGATCGGTGTCGTAGTCTTCTTCCAACGGGAAGGAATGATAATCCTTGTCACCTTCGGCAAAGCAGACGCCGTAGGTGGTTTCCGAGCTGGCAAAGATCACCTTGCGCACGCCCAGCTTCATCGCCGCTTCCAGCACATTGTAAGTGCCGACGGTGTTCTGCGCGAACGTGGTGTTGTCGGGGTTGATCATCACTCGCGGCACGGCGGCGAAATGCACGATGGCGTCGGGGGCCTTCGGCGGTGCGCCTTCATCATACCCATCAAAGCCGAAATGGGTGGTGAAAGCGTTGAAGACTTGGCCACTGTCTGTGATGTCGGTGATCAGCGTGTTCACACCCGGAAGGTCGAGCGGCTTGAGATCGACGTTCAGGATCTTGTAGCCCCTCGCCAGCAAATGCGGCACGGCATGGCGACCGGCCTTGCCGGTGCCGCCAGTAAATATGATGCGTTTGGTCATGAGACTCTCCGTTTCCTTGAATTCGTCCGCTGGTCCTGCTTAGCCCGTCGCGGCCAGCATCACCCGTTCCTGCGTGGCATCCGCACGAGAAAGCACGCCGGTGATGCGGCCTTCTTTCAGCACCACCACCCGGTCGCTCATGGCAAGCACTTCCGGCAGATCTGACGATACCACGATGATCGACATGCCCTCGGACGCCAGTTTGTTCAACAGCATATGCACTTCGGCCTTGGCCCCAACGTCGATGCCG
>JBOFFB010000261.1:0-7115 GCA_051648385.1 Allobosea sp. | reverse complement strand
TGATGGCCGAAGCGCTGATCAACCGCGAGGGCAAGGGCCGGTTCAAAGCGGTGTCCGCTGGCTCGAGGCCCGCTGAGGCACCGCACCCGGCGGCGCTGCGCTTGCTCGGTGAACTCGGCTACGATATCGCGGGCCTCCGGTCGAAGGACTGGAACGCTTTTGGTGCCGCAAACGCCACACCAGTGGATTTCATCATCACCGTTTGCGACGCCGCCCACGGCGAACATTGCCCGGCATGGCCCGGCCATCCGCTGAACGCCCACTGGGGGATCGCCGATCCAGCCGCCGCACCGACTGCCGAGCAGCACATGGCGATGCTCGACGCTTATCGGCAGATTTCGGCCCGTGTCACCAGTCTCGTCAACCTGCCGGTGGAGACAATGGACTTTGCCAGCCTCAAATTGGCGTTGGCTCGCATTGCAACACTTGAGGGTGCAACGCCGCTCGCGTTGCAGCGGGCAGCATGATCATGACGCAAGCAACTGACATCATCATCTACCATAATCCGGCCTGCGCAACCTCGCGCAATACACTGGCTTTGATCCGAAACGCTGGTGTTGAGCCGCACGTTATTGAATATCTCAGGTCACCGCCGACGCGCACATTGCTGCAACACCTGTTGCAACGCATGGATTTTCCGATCCGCTCCATCTTGCGAGAGAAGGGCACGCCTTTCACCGAGCTTGGTCTCGCCGATGCAACCGTGAGCGATGACGCCCTGTTTGCCGCCATCGCGGAGCACCCGATCCTGATCAATCGGCCGATTGTCGTCACCCCATGGGGCGTCCGGTTGTGCCGCCCATCGGAGTTGGTCCTCGATATCATGCCGCTGTCGCAGAAAGGGGCGTTCTCCAAGGAAGATGGGGAAGCTGTCATCGACGCAGATGGCCGACGGGTCGCCAGTCCGTCGCATGCTCCTGTGACCAAGCCATGATGCGCGCGCCACTGTCTTCTCGCCTTGTCGCTGAGGCACTCGGCACGGGCTTGCTCGTCGCCACAGTGGTCGGCTCAGGCATCATGGCCACCACATTGACCCGTGACGTCGGGCTCCAGCTTCTGGCCAACACCATACCGACCGGCGCGATCCTGGTGGTTCTCATCACCATTTTCGGGCCGATATCCGGTGCACATTTCAACCCGGCCGTCAGCCTGGTGTTTGTCTTGCGCAAGGAACTGAGTGCTGGCGATGGTGCCGCTTACACTGCAGCGCAATGTCTCGGCGGCATTTGCGGAACAGCGCTCGCCCACCTGATGTTCGGTCTGCCGGTGCTGGAGATCGGCACGACAGCGCGCGCCACGCCGCCGCTCTGGCTGTCCGAATCCGTCGCGACATTCACCCTTGTCATTGCCATTCTGGGTGCAATCCGCGCGAAGCCTGAGGCCGTTCCAGTGATCGTTGGCCTTACCATCACCGCCACCTACTGGTTCACCGCATCGACCTCGTTCGCCAATCCGGCCGTGACGCTGGCGCGCGGGTTCACCACGAGCTTCGCCGGGATCGCGCTCGGCCACGTACCGATGTTTGTGGGCATGCAGGTTATCGGTGCACTGTGCGCGCTTGCCGCAGCCCGGCTGCTCTGGCCTGTCACCAAACCGTCATGACTTTGCTTTTCCACGGTATGCAGTAGCAAACTCTTGATGGAGATCAACATGCAGACGTCACTACGCGCACTCGTTCTTGGAGCATCCTTGACGCTTTCGCTGTCGATGAGCGCCATAGCACTCGACACGCGCTTCAAGGATGCTGACGGGGACCTCCTTGCCGACATCCCGACCAATGCGTCCGAACTGATCGACCCCCCGGTGCTGGTGTTCGCCTACACCCCGGTCGAAGACCCTGCGGTCTATGCGAAAGTCTGGGAAGGCTTTCTCAAGCATGTCGAAACGGTGACCGGCAAGCGGGTGCAGTTTTTCCCCGTGCAGTCCAACGCCGCACAGATCGAAGCGATGCGTGCCGGCCGTTTGCATATCGCGGCTTTCAACACCGGCTCCAACCCGATCGCGGTCAATTGCTCCGGTTTTCGTCCGTTCGCGATGATGGCTTCGAACAAGGGCGAGTTCGGCTACAAGATGGAGTTCATCACCCATCCCGGTTCCGGCATCGAGAAGATCGAAGACATCAAAGGCAAGAAGATGGCCTTCACCTCCGAGACGTCGAACTCCGGCTTCAAGGCTCCCTCCGCCCTGATGCGCGACCAGTTCAAAATGGAAGCGAAGAAGGATTTCGAGCCGGTGTTCTCCGGCAAGCACGACAATTCGATCCTCGGCGTTGCCAACAAGGATTACCCGGCTGCGGCCATCGCCTCGTCGGTCAAGGACCGCATGATCGCACGCAACGTCGTCAAGGCTGACCAACTGAAGGTCATCTACGCGTCGGAGGCCTTCCCAACCTCAGGCTACGGCACCGCTCACAACCTGAAGCCAGAACTGCAGGCCAAGATCCAGGAAGCCTTTTTCAGCTTCAAGTGGGAAGGCTCGGAACTTCTGAAGGAGTTCGAGAAGTCCGAACCGCCACAGGAGAAATTCATCCCGATTTCCTACAAGGACAAGTGGGAAGTCGTGCGCAAGATCGACCAGGCTATGGATATCAAATACACCTGCAGGTGAGGGACTTCTGGCCATGAGTTGCTCGCGTGCTCATGGCCAAGCCACCATCTGTCAGTCGACTGCTGAGCAAGAGTTCATCTGAAGTAGTCTACAATTGATGCCCCGAGGGGCTACGGGGCATTTTTCTTGCTGACGATTCACAATCTGGAAAAGCGCTACAAGACCGGCGACGTCGCTCTCAAGGGCGTCTCCATGTCGCTCGCGCCTGGCGACATCGTCGGACTGATCGGGCCTTCGGGTGCCGGCAAGTCAACGCTGATCCGCTGCGTCAACCGGCTGGTCGACCCAACTGCGGGCTCGATCAAACTCGGCGAAGTTGATCTTACCAGCCTCAGTGGCGGCGATTTGCGCAAGGCGCGGCGCCGGATCGGCATGATCTTTCAGGAGTACGCGCTCGTCGAGCGTCTGACAGTCATGGAGAATGTCCTATCGGGGCGTCTCGGCTATGTCGGCTTCTGGAACAGCTTCCTGCGCCGCTTCCCCGAAGCCGATGTGGCGCGTGCCTTTGCTCTGCTTGGCCGCGTCGGCCTCACCGACCATGTCGACAAGCGGGCCGATGCACTCTCCGGTGGTCAGCGCCAGCGTGTCGGCATTGCCCGCGCTCTCGCGCAGGACCCCGAATTGCTGCTGATCGACGAGCCGACCGCAAGCCTCGACCCGAAGACCTCGCGGCAGGTGATGCGGCTCATCCTCGAGCTATGCGCCGAGCGCAATCTCGCAGCAATCGTCAACATCCACGATGTGGCGCTGGCCCAGATGTTCCTGCCGCGCATCGTGGGCCTGCGTGCCGGCGAAGTCGTCTATGACGGCCCAGCCTCCGGCCTGAATGCCGATGTGCTGACCCGTATCTATGGCGAAGAAGACTGGACCAAGACGTCGCAGAATGAGGCTGATGACGAGGACAGCAAGCCTGCCGCTGCCCCGTCGGTGCGTGATGCCGTTGTGGCAGGCCTGTGATGAGCGCTTCCGTCGTGCAGCCTGCCATGGTCTGGAAACGCCCGCGCCTGATCGAGCGCACCTGGCTGCGCTGGGCAATTGTTGGCGGGGTCGTTCTTTATCTCTGGCTTGCGCTCGGCAGCGTCGATGTCAACTGGACCCGTGTGTCCGAAGGGATCGTGCGAGCCGCACGGCTGTTCGCTGGCTTTCTGCAGCCGGATTTCACCTCGCGTTGGAGCGACATCCAGCAGGGATTGATAGAAAGCCTGACCATGACGGTCTGCGCAACCGTGTTTGGCCTCATGCTGGCCGTGCCCATCGGGCTTGGCGCGGCACGCAATGTGGCACCGATCTGGCTCTACGGCATCTGCCGTTCGATCATTGCGCTGGCGAGGGCTTTCCAGGAAATCATCGTCGCCATCCTGTTCGTCGCCATGTTCGGCTTCGGCACCTTTGCAGGCTTCCTCACCCTGTCGCTCTCGACCATCGGCTTTTTGTCGAAGCTCATTGCCGATGACATCGAAGAGATCGATCCGGCCCAGGTCGAGGCGATCCGCGCCACTGGCGGTGGTTTCTGGCAGGTGATGGACTTCGCTGTCTCGAGCCAGGTCATGCCGCGATTTGTCGGGCTCACGGCCTACAAAGTCGACATCAACTTTCGCGAGAGCTCTGTCATCGGCATCGTTGGCGCAGGCGGCATCGGGGCCACGCTCAACACCGCGCTTGATCGCTACGAGTTCGACAGCGCGGCCGCGATCCTGCTGATCATCATCGGCATCGTCATGCTCTGCGAGTATGCATCGGGCTGGATCAGAAAGGCGATGGCGTAAGATGGCGATCGCAATCGGCAATGATGGCGTGCGCCACTGGACTTTGCTCACCCCAGGCCAGCAGCGCTGGCGCTGGTTCGGCTGGCTGGCGCTGATCGCGCTCACTGTGTTCTGCTGGCGCATCATGACTGCAGACACTATCTGGGCCTTCGTCTGGGATGCGCCAAAGCAGGCCGAAGACCTCATCGGGCGTATGCTGCCGCCGCGCTGGGGCTACATCAACCAGTTGTGGAAGGCGATCTGGGACACGCTCAACATGGCCACGCTCGGCACCGTGATCGCGCTGGTTCTGGCAACGCCGCTGGCATTCCTCGCCGCTCGCAACACCACGCCGAGCGTCTTGTTCATCAGGCCGATCGCGCTGTTCATCATCGTGGCGTCGCGTTCGATCAACGCCTTGATCTGGGGCCTGCTGCTGGTGGCGGTGCTGGGGCCAGGGGTGTTGGCTGGCATCATCGCCATCGCGCTGCGCTCGATCGGCTTCATCGGCAAGCTGCTTTATGAAGCCATCGAAGAGATCGACGAGACACAGGTCGAGGCCATCCGCGCGACAGGCGCGGGTCAATCGCAAGTCATCAGCTACGGCATCTGGCCGCAGATCCTGCCGGCCTTTGCCACGATCAGCGTCTTCCGCTGGGACATTAACATCCGCGAATCGACCGTGCTTGGGCTGGTTGGCGCAGGTGGCCTCGGCCTGGCGCTTGAAGGCTCGCTCAACACGCTTGCCTGGCCGCAAGTATCGTTGATTCTTCTCATCATCCTTGTCACGGTGGTGATCAGCGAGTGGATCACGGCGAAGGTCCGCAAAGTTATCATCTGATCCCGTCATCCCGCACAACACCATGGAGAACACCCGATGAAGAAGCAGTTGGTTCTGGCCGCCTTTGGCGCAGCGATGCTGATGCAGACAGCGCCTGCCCGTGCGCAAGGCGAACTCACGGTGTACTGCTCGGTACAGGAAGAATGGTGCCGGCCGATGATGCAGGCTTTCGAGCGCAAAACTGGCATCAAGGTTTCCATGACCCGCAAGTCATCCGGCGAAACCTTTGCCCAGATCAAGGCCGAGGCCGCCAATCCGCGCGGCGATGTCTGGTGGGGTGGCACAGGCGACCCGCACCTGCAGGCAGCGGAAGAAAACCTCACCGAGGAATACCGCTCGCGACAGCTGGCAAACCTGCTGCCATGGGCCGTGAAGCAGGCCGAGGCCTCCAAGTTCCGCACTGTCGGTATCTATGCCGGCGCGCTTGGCTATTCGTTCAACACGCAGCAGCTCGCCCGCCGCAATTTGCCTGAGCCCAAGTGCTGGGCCGATCTCGCCAAGGCCGAGTACAAGGACGAGGTGCAGGTGGCTGACCCCAACTCGTCGGGCACGGCCTACACCAAGGTCGCTACTCTGGTGCAGCTGATGGGCGAAGCCAAGGCATTCGAATTCCTCAAGGCCATGCACAAGAACGTCAACCAGTATACGAAGTCGGGTGCAGCTCCAGCCCGTGCTGCAGCCACCGGCGAGAGCCTGATCGGCATCACCTTCCTGCATGACGCCGTGGCGCAAGCTGTCGGCGGCGCGCCGGTCAAGATCGTGTCACCCTGCGAAGGCACCGGCTACGAGATCGGCTCGATGTCGATCATCAAGGGCGCGAAGAACATGACCAACGCCAAGGCCTTCTTCGATTGGGCATTGACGCCTGAAGCACAGGCTTTGGGCGCTGAAGCCAAGGCTTATCAGGTCCCTTCGAACACGGCCTCGCCAGTGCCGCCGCAGGCGCCGAAACTCGCTGACATCAAGCTGATCGACTACGACTTCGCCAAATATGGCTCTGCAGCGGAACGCACGCGCCTGCTCGCCAAGTGGGACGCAGAAGTCCGCAACGCACCGAAGCGCTGATACGGTACGCAGGCAAGCCGGGGGCAACGCCGTGAACCGCAGACAGGCTGATCGCGGCATTATCGACGCGGGTGCGGCGGGCATCGGGCTCGCCGCCTTCGCAGTATTGCCATACGCTTTCTCGGGTGGTGCTTCCGGTCTCGGCCTGTTGTTGCAAGGGCGCTGGACGCTGCTGCTGATCGTGGCAGGCATCGTTGCGGCGGGCGGGGCTGCAGCTCTTGCGCCGCGCCAAACCCTGCTGCGACTGGCTGGACCTGCGCTGGCGCTTGTCCTTCTGTTCACCGTAGGCTGGCTCGATGGGCCGGCTTCCGTGTCATGGGGCCCCGGCACGGCTGTTCTTGCCGCTGTGTCCGTTCTTCTACTCGCCCGTGCAGCCGCCAGCGCGGGCGCTTTCAAGGCCGACCGCTGGGTCGCGACCGTCACCGTGGCGATCCTTGCCAGCGTGCTGTTGTTCGTCTTCTTTCCCGTCGCGAAGGTGCTGACCAGCGCCTTCGTCGACAAGCAAGGCGCGCTCGCGCTCGGGCTTTTCGCCCAACGCTTCTTCGCTCCCGATATCTGGTCGCTGGCGTGTCTGATAAGTGAAAGCGGCTGCGGTGTTGTGGCCAACACCATCTGGCTCGGCCTGCTGACCGGGCTGGTGTCCACTGCGCTGGGGCTCGCCTTCGCTCTGCTCGCTACGCGCGGCGGCATGAAGAACTCCAAGCTGTTCGATGCACTCTCGATCCTGCCGATCATCACGCCACCGTTCGTGATCGCGCTGGCGCTGGTCATCCTGTTTGGGCGCACCGGCATCATCACCACCTTCATGGATGACTGGTTCGGCATCCCGCGCTCACGCTGGATTTATGGCCTGCCGG
>JBOFFB010000260.1:0-1774 GCA_051648385.1 Allobosea sp. | reverse complement strand
TGGTTGCCACGACAGGCAGCTGAAGCTGCACCATGCCCAGCACCACACCGTTCGGCGTCTTGTTCAAGCCTCCCAGAGCACTCATCGGGGGTCTCCTTCCTGTGAAAAAACTCAACGTGCCAGCGAAAGCTCGCCCGGCGCATCCTTCAGCGCCTTCTTCGAGCCGGCGGAGCCGATCATCAGGAAGAGCGTCAGGATGTAGGGGGCGGCGTTGAAGAAGTAGTAGCCCTGGGTGATGCCGATGGACTGGAGTGCCGGACCGATGGCCCCCGCCGCGCCGAAGAGCACCGCCGCGAAAAGGCAGCGGATCGGATCCCAGCGGGCAAAGATCACCAGCGCCACCGCCATCAGCCCCTGGCCGGACGAAAGCCCTTCGTTCCAGCTACCGGGATAATAGAGCGACAGGAACGCGCCGCCGACGCCCGCCAGAAAGCCGCCGGCCGCCGTGGCAAGCAGGCGGATCAGCATGACGGGATGGCCAAGCGCACGGGCGGCCGCCTCGCTGTCGCCTGTGACGCGCAGGATAAGCCCCATGCGCGTGTTCTTCAGCGCCCAGGCGAGAAACAGCGCCAGCGCGACGCCGACGAAGAACAGCGGATTGACCTGCAAGGCCTGGGCGATATGCGCATTGCCCGTCCAGTCGCCAAGGGGAATGGACGGCAGGCGCGGTGCGGTGGGCTGGATATAGGGCTTGCCAAAGAAGAACGCGAGGCCCGTGCCGAACAGCATGAGCGCGATGCCGACAGCGATGTCGTTGACGCCGGGCAGCCGGCATATGGTGGCGTGGAGCACGCCCATCATGAGCCCGAAGCAGCCGGCGGCAAAGACGCCGACCCAGGGCGAGCCGGTCTGGTAGGAGAAGGCGTAGGCCGTCATGGCCCCCAGCACGAGCGTGCCCTCAAGGCCCAGATTGATGCGGCCCGAACGCTCCGTCAGCATTTCGCCAAGTGCCACAAACAGGAACGGCGTCGTCACGCGGATGGCCCCGCCGATCATGGCGATGAGCACGGTGGCGAAGGCTGTGGAGGCGTCCATCAGGTGCGCTCCGCCGGGATCTCAGGGTTGAACAGCCTGAGCCGGCCATAGAGCGTCTCGCTTGCCAGCAACACCACGAAGCTCAAGCCCTGCAGCAGCAGAACGGTGGCATCGGGCAGGCCCATGCGCCGTTGGATGATGCCACCCGCCGCCGCGATGCCACCAAAGAGGATGGCGACCGGGATGATCGCCAGCGGGTGGTGCCTTGCCAGAAACGCCACGAGGATGCCGGTGAAGCCATAGCCAGCGGCGAGCGACGCGTTGGCCTTGCCATGCACGGCGGCGACCTCGAAAAAGCCCGCCATGCCGGCGCAGGCCCCGGCGATCATGGAGGCCACGATGATCAGCCTGCCCACCGGCAAACCCTGCGCCAGCGCCGCGCGCGCATTGCCGCCGGCCACCTTACAGGCGAAACCAAATGTGGTGCGGAACGTCAGCACATAGAGCAGCACACAGGAGCAGACCGCGAAGGCGAGCCCCCAGTGGACATCGACACCCGGCAGCTTGCCCACCATTTCCGCCGAACTCATGGCCTTCGTCGAGGGCTTGTTCGGGTCCGCCGGATCCCGCAGCATCCCTTCCACGAAGAAGTTCATGATGGCGATGGCGATATAGGACAGCAGCAGTGTCGAGATCGTCTCGTTGACGCCCCGGTGATGACGCAGTGAGCCGGCGATGCCGAGCCACGCAGCCCCGGCCGTTGTTGCAGCCAGAAACATCAGGCCATGCATCAGCCAGG
>JBOFFB010000259.1:0-2553 GCA_051648385.1 Allobosea sp. | reverse complement strand
TGCTCAACCCGCGCAACCTGACGTTCCACGCCTGGGTGACGCTGTCGGCGACCTTGCTCGGCTTCTGCATCGGTACGCTGCTCGGCATCCTGATCGCCGTCGGCATCGTGCATGACCGCACATTGTCGAAAAGCCTGATGCCCTGGGTGATCGTCAGCCAGACCATCCCCATTCTGGCGGTTGCGCCGATCATCATCGTGGCGCTGGGATCCATCGGCCTGACAGGACTGGTGCCGAAATCGATCATCTCGGCCTATCTCTGCTTTTTCCCGGTCGCCATCGGCATGGTCAAGGGCCTGACCTCGCCAGACACGATGCAGCTTGACCTGATGCGCACCTATAACGGCTCGAAGGCGCAGACCTTCTGCAAGCTGCGCTGGCCCGCCGCTGTACCCTTCTTGTTCGCCTCGCTGAAGGTCGCCGTCACCATCAGCCTCGTCGGCGCCATCGTCGGCGAATTGCCCACTGGCGCGCAAGCCGGGCTTGGCGCGCGGCTCCTGTCCGGCAGCTACTATGGCCAGACTATCCAGATCTGGGCAGCATTGCTCTTCGCTGCCATCCTCGCGACGTTGCTGATTGCGCTGGTCACGCTGGCCGAACGGGTGACACTGAAATCGATGGGGGCGAGGCCATGAACGCCAGCGCCAAACCCTCCCAGACAGGTTTTCAGACCTTCCTGCAGGTTTTTGCGGCGGCCGGGATCACCGCAATGGTACTCTACCGCCTGCAGGACCGCGTACCGGCAACCCATTGGGGTTTCTGGGCGCTTGTCGCCGCTTTCTGGCTTCTGGCTTGGGAGTTCAATCACTCGCTTTCCAGCGGCAAAAGCCCGCTGGCGCGCTTCGGCGGCTGGCTCGCGCCTTTCGTTTTCGGTGCAACGCTGATCTTGTTGTGGGAGGCGTTCTGCGTGGGCTTTGGCGTGCCGACAGTCCTTCTGCCGGCTCCATCCCTCATAGCCGCCAAGGTCGCCACTTCGCTGCCGACGCTGTGGGCCGACTTCTTCCAGACTGTGATCCGCGCGGCCATCCCCGGCTGGTTGATTGGTTGCCTGTCAGGCTTCCTCGTCGCGCTGGCCTGCGACCGCTTCGATTTCCTGCGCCGCGGGTTGATGCCGATCGGCAATTTCATCTCGGCACTGCCGATCATCGGCATCGCGCCGATCCTCGTGATGTGGTTCGGCTTCGACTGGCAGTCCAAAGCTGCCGTCGTGGTGGTGATGACCTTCTTTCCCATGCTGGTGAATACGGTGGCGGGCCTCGCCAGCGCCGGCCATCTCGAGCGCGACCTGATGCGTTCCTATGGCGCGTCATGGGCCGCGACCCTGACCTCGCTCAGGTTGCCCGCCGCCATGCCCTTCATCTTCAACGCGCTCAAGATCAACGCCACACTGGCCATGATAGGTGCCATCGTGGCCGAGTTCTTCGGCACGCCGGTGGTCGGCATGGGCTTTCGCATTTCGACCGAGGTCGGGCGCATGGCGCTCGACATGGTCTGGGCCACGATTGCCGTTGCGGCGGTCGCGGGTTCAGGCTTCTATGGGCTTCTGGTGTTGATCGAGCGCAAGGTGACCTTCTGGCACCCTTCGCTGCGTGCACGCTGAGAGAGATTTTTGGTGCAGTCATCCGCCTGTGCGGGCCGATGCAAACAGGGAGACGACGATGATCAGGAACATGCTTCTGGGCGCTGCCGTGACGGTGGTGCTGGCAATGCCCGCGGCAGCGCAAGAGCGCGTCACGCTGCAGCTCAAGTGGGTCACGCAGGCCCAGTTCGCGGGTTACTACGTCGCCAAGGACAAGGGTTTCTTCAAGGCCGAAGGCATCGACATCGTCATCAAGCCGGGCGGCCCGGACATCGCCCCGCCGCAGGTCATTGCCGGTGGCGGCGCCGATGTGATCATCGAGTGGATGCCAGCCGCGCTGGCCGCCCGCGAGAAGGGCGTGGCACTGGTCAACATCGCCCAGCCCTTCAAGCGCTCCGGCATGATGCTGACTTGCCGCAAGGATGCCGGCGTCGCCACCCCGGCGGACTTCAAGGACAAGACGCTTGGCGTCTGGTTCTTTGGCAACGAGTACCCGTTTATGGCCTGGATGGCCAAGCTTGGCCTCAAGACGGATGGCTCGGCTGGCGGGGTCAAGGTGATCAAGCAGGGTTTCAACGTCGACCCAATCATCCAGCGCCAGGCCGCATGCGTCTCGACCATGACGTACAACGAATACTGGCAGGTCATTGATGCCGGCCTGAAGCCGGATGACCTGGCAGTGTTCAACTACACCGACCAGGGCGTCTCGACGATGGAAGACGGCCTCTATGTGCTGGAGAACCGTCTCGCCGATCCCGCCTTCGTCGCACGCATGGCCAAGTTCACCCGCGCTGCGATGAAGGGCTGGGACTATGCCCGCGCCAACCCGGACGAGGCCGCCAAGATCGTGCTCGATAACGACGCTTCCGGCGCCCAGAAGGAGCCGCATCAGAAGCGCATGATGGGCGAGATCAACAAACTCACCGCCGGCTCGAACGGCAAGCTCGACCCGGCTGATTTTGATCGCACTGTCA
>JBOFFB010000258.1:0-5072 GCA_051648385.1 Allobosea sp. | reverse complement strand
GGTCGTCACGGTTCCGGTCGAACCGGCGCGGTCCGCGATCAGGTTGGTCCTGCTGACCTTCATTGCGCGGAAAACGGCTTTCGCCACGGTCCGGCCCACGATCATTGCGATCGCGGTACGGTGGCCTGTCCCCTTGCGGGCGGTCACCTGGCGCGCGGTCACTTGGCGGTCTGTCACTTGGCGGTCTGTCACCTTGGGGGCGATCAAAGCGCCGGTCATTGCGGTCGCGATCATTCCTCTCGGGACGATCATTCCTCTCGGGGCGGTCGTTCCGGTCCTGCCGTTCGGGGCGATCAAATCGGCGCGGCTGGCTGCGATCATTTCCGCGATCATTTCCGCGATCCTGGCCGTCGTCACCATCTTCGCCATCGGCCTGCTCGCCTTCGACCCGTTGGCCCGCCTGCGCGGCGTTGACGGGATCGACGCTCTCGTCGCCATCCTCATCACCATCCTCGTCCTGGTCATCCTGGCCAAAAGTCCGGGCCGGACGATAGCTGTCCCCGAACTGCAAGCGCATCTGCTCGTGCGCCGCCATCACGATGCGCACATAGTGCTCGGCGTGCTGGTAATAGCTCTCGGCTGCCACCGGATCACCGCTCGAATGCGCATCGCGAGCGAGCTGCATGTACTTCTCGGCGATGGTCTGGGCATTGCCCCTGACCTTTACATCCGGCCCGTTCGACTCGAATGACCGTGTCAGCGGGTTGGGTGTCTTGCCGCCGCTGCTGGTGTTATTGCCACTGCCGCTACCGTTGTTGCGGTTGCGACCACGCATGCGCCTGTTTTGGCCTTGTCTCATTGATGAGGTCTCTTGATCGGCGTCGGCAGCCTGGGTTTGCACGACAGCATGTGGTCCCCGGGGCGGGCTGCCTCGCCGGTCGGGGTCGTCAAGCGCTGGACGGGCTGTTTGTAGACAGCGGTCTCACCGGTTGAAGACATCACAAGCTGATTCCAGTGGAGACCATTACGGCCTCTCAAGCCTCACGGTCCCTGTGCGTTCGGACCACTTTGGCAATGTGTGTTGTGTGCGCGTGTCCAATCGGCCCGGAGGCCCGCCCCCCACTCGACGGGTTTCGATCAGCCAGACCATGCTGAAACCAGCGGGTCGTGCGCAATAGTGTCTTACATTCTTTGCAAGGACACGCCAAGCGAAAACAATTGTCTGCATATTGCGTCCACAGATCAATTTTATGACATGTTCTGCAAGCAAATTGCCCTGACATGGCCGCCAAGATCACTCCGTGTGCCGGTCACCACAAGGTTGTGTTGCGCGGCAAGGTGGCGAAGGTCAGGTTCCTGCCCCGCGCCGATTTCGACGACCGCAAGCCCGTTCCGGTGCAACAGTCGCGGCAGGTCTGCGAGAATCGCACGATAAGCGTCAAGTCCGTCAGGGCCGCCGTCTAGCGCGCACTTGGGGTCGTGGTCCCTGACCTCAGGTTCGAGCGTCCGGATATCCGCGCTCGTGATATAGGGCGGGTTCGAGACGATCAGATCGAACCGCTCGTCGATGCCTTCTGCCCATGAGCCGTGGGAAAAGTCTGCGCGCTGTGCCACGCCATTGGCAGTGGCATTGTCGGTGGCTGTTTTGACAGCACCACGGCTGATGTCGGTGCCAAGGCCCGTCGCTCCCGGCAATTCGGTGAGCAGCGCGATCAGGAGGCAACCCGTGCCTGTACCGAGATCGAGGATGCGAGCGGGGCCTTCGGGCTGTTTCCGCGCCCAGTCCAGCGCTTCCTCGATGATGGCTTCGCTGTCGGGCCGTGGCTCGAGTGTGTGGCATGACAACGTGAAGCGCAGCCCCCAGAAATCGCGATACCCCAGAAGCCTCGCGATCGGGGTCCCGTTCAGACGGTCTTCCAGCAAACCCTGAAGCGTGTTGTTCTGCTTGTCGGTCAGCGGCACGGCGGATCTGGTGATCAGCTCAAGCTGTTCAAGGCCCGTAGCCTGCTGCATCAACAGGCGAGCATCGATATCGGGTGTACCGACCTTGGCCCGGCGCAGGTGCTTCCGAACCAAGCTCGCAGCGTCAGCGCGGGATATGCCGTCATAGAACATCACGCTGTGCCCTGCTGCTCTGCCAGCAACTCGGCCTGCCGCGCCGCCTGCAACGCATCCAGCATTTCGTGCAGCACCAGCCCCTGCATCATCTCGTCGAGCTTGTAGAGCGTGAAGCCGATGCGGTGGTCGGTGACGCGGCCTTGCGGGAAATTGTACGTGCGGATTCGCTCCGAGCGGTCGCCTGAACCAACCTGGCTGCGGCGGTCGGCGGCGCGTGAATTGTCAAGCCTGAGCCGTTCAGCGTCGAACAGCTTCGCCTTCATCAGGGCGATGGCGCGAGCCTTGTTCTTGTGCTGGGAGCGCTCGTCCTGCACCAGCACCACGATGCCGGATGGAATGTGTGTCAGGCGCACGGCTGATTCGGTCTTGTTGACATGCTGGCCGCCAGCGCCCTGCGAGCGCATTGTGTCGATGCGCAGGTCCGCATCATTCAGCACGATGTCGACATCTTCCGCCAGAGGCAGCACAGCGACCGTGGCCGCCGAAGTGTGGATTCGCCCTTGCGTTTCGGTGTCGGGCACGCGCTGGACGCGATGAACCCCGGATTCGTAGCGCAAGCGGCCATAGACGCCAGCGCCTGATATTTCCGCGACGATTTCCTTGTAGCCGCCCATCGTGCCATCGGTCTGCGACAGGATGTCGACAGTCCAGCGCTGGCTCTGGGCATAGCGCAGATACATCCGGAACAGGTCGCCCGCGAACAGGGCTGCCTCGTCACCACCGGTGCCGGCCCTGACTTCGAGGATGGCTCCGCGCGCATCAGCGGCATCCTTCGGCAGCAGCGCCAGCAGAAGGGCTTTCTCGTGCAATGCGATCTCGTCCGTAGTGGCGCGCAGGTCGTCGGCGGCCAGTTCGCGGAATTCCGCATCGGAGGCGGCATCATCGATGATGGTCTGGGCCTCGGCCTGCGTGACGAGAGCGCCGCGCCAGGCCAGGATGACGCTGACAACCGGTTCCAGTTCCGACACTTCCTTCGACAGTGCGACCAGTGTGAGTGGGTCGGGGTTCGCAGCAAGCGTCTGCTGCGCGATGTCGTAGCGCGTCAGGATGGCGTCGAGCCGGTGCTGGGGCAGGTTGTAGGACATCGTGGTTCTTGCAATGGCATGGACGGGTCATGGACTGGGGCATGGGCTGGTAGGCGCCGTCATGCTGGCACGGCGGAGGCAAGGGGCCGGCCCGCTACAGGGGCACGTCATGTTCCTGGGCGAAAGCCCTCAACGCGGGCCGCAGGGTTGGGCTGCCGCTGACGTCTGCCAGCAGCTTGGCCATGTGCGCCTCGGCGGCGCCGGCATTCAACTTCAGCGTCATCGCCTTGATCGGGCCGACCGAGGATGCCGTCATCGAGAAAGAACGGTAGCCGAGCGCGATCAGCGCCAGCGTTTCCAGTGGCCGGCCGCCCATCTCGCCGCAGACGGTAACCGGGCAGTTCGCCTTGTGGCCGGCATCGGCAATGCATTTCAGGGCGCGCAGGGCACCGCTTGACAGCGGGTCGAAACGGTCTGCGACGAAGCGGTTCTCGCGGTCCGCAGCAAACAGGAATTGCATCAGGTCGTTCGAGCCAACCGAGAGGAAATCAGCCTCGCGCGCAATCTCATCGATTTCGAACAGGAGTGATGGCACTTCAACCATGACACCAAGAGCCAGCTTCGTCGGGCGGGCACGGTTATGCCGGTCAAGTTGGGCGAGTTCGCGCTGCACGATGGCACGAGCGCGGATGAACTCGTCGACCGTCGCGATCATCGGGAACATGATCTTGAGGTCGCGGCCCGCGCCTGCCCTCAGCAATGCGCGCAGTTGCGAGCGCAACAAGCCGGGCCGGTCCAGCCCGATGCGGATGGCACGCCAGCCGAGAGCAGGATTCTCCTCTTCGACGCGCTGCATGTAAGGCAGGATCTTGTCGCCGCCGATGTCGAGCGTGCGGAAGGTGACCGGGCGATCGCCGACAGCATCGAGCGCAGCCTTGTACAGCTCCTGCTGCTCGTTTGTCGTCGGCATGCGCGACGCCACCATGAACTGCAGTTCTGTGCGGAACAGGCCGATGCCGGCAGCGCCTGTCTCGTCGAGATGAGGCAGGTCAACCAGAAGGCCGGCATTCAGCTTGATGTCGATGACTTCACCATCACGGGTGATGGCGGGCACATCGCGCAGCTTGCGGTATTGTTCCTGACGCCGGGCGCGCAGGCGGGCTTTCTCCTTGTAGACGTTTTCCACGTCCTGCGGTGGCCTGATCTGGATATCTCCGGTCATGCCATCGACGATGATGGCGTCACCCTGTTCCACCAGGCCGGTGACGTTTTCGATTTCGCTGACGGCAGGGATGCCGAGTGCACGCGCCACGATGGCGACGTGGCTCGTCGGTCCGCCCTCTTCCAGCACGAGGCCGCGCACCTTGCTGCGGTCATAGTCCAGCAATGCTGCCGGCCCCATCGAGCGCGCCACGATGATGGCGTTGTCGGGCAACTGGTCGTGGGCGATGGTCAGGTCCGCGCCGACGAGGATGTGCAGCAGCCGGTTGGCAAGATCATCGAGATCATGCAGGCGCTCGCGTAGGTAGGGGTCGGTCTGGCGCAGCATGCGGGCGCGGGTGTCGGATTGCACGCGCTCGACGGCGGCTTCTGCCGTGAGACCGGACAGCACTGCCTCGCGCATGCGCCTGAGCCAGCCCTGGTCATGGGCGAACATGCGGAAGGTTTCGAGCACCTCCTTGTGTTCGCCGCCATGGGAAACGTCACCACGCGCAATCAGTTCGTCGATGGTCTTGCGCAGGTCGCCGATGGCACTTTCGAGCCGCTTGACCTCGGCCTCGGGGCTTTCGGCGATCAGGTTCTTGATGACGACGCGTGGCTCATGCAAGACGACATGGCCCAGCCCGACACCTTCGGACAGTGACACACCTTTCTCGTGCAAAGGGCGGGTGAGGCCCATACCCTGTCCGGTGACGGCCATCGACTGCATGCCGCCCTGTGCGATCAGCTCGGCCAGCACCATCGAGATGGTCTGAAGCGCCTCCATCT
>JBOFFB010000257.1:0-4825 GCA_051648385.1 Allobosea sp. | reverse complement strand
CATACCCGAGCTCAAGGGCCGCCTCGATGGCACCTCGATCCGCGTGCCGGTGCCGAATGTCTCGGTTGTCGATTTCAAGTTCATGGCCAAGAAGAAGACCTCGGTCGAGAAGATCAACGAGGCCATCATCAAGGCCGCCGCGCGCGGGCCGCTGAAGGGCATCCTCGCCGTCACCGACCAGCCCAATGTCTCGATCGACTTCAACCACGAACCGGCATCGTCGACCTTCGCTCTTGACCAGACCAAGGTTCTGGACGAGCGCATGGTGCGTGTCCTGTCATGGTATGACAACGAGTGGGGCTTTTCGAACCGCATGAGCGACACCGCTGTCGCCATGGCGAAGCTGATCTAAGACGGCTGACCCGATCCGCCATCATCCGAACTGAACCCGAACGCCACGGAGGCCCCGCCATGGCCAGCACCGAGAAGACCGAACCTAAGCTCGAAGACGCCGTCGTCACGCCGCCCGCCGTACCCGTTCCGGAGCCGGTGGCCGTGACAATCGCCGTTCCTGTTGCCCCGGTGCAAGGCGCAGTCCCCAAGCTCGACCAACTCTCCCGTGTCGAGGACAAGACGGCGCGGATCGAAGAGAAGTTCGCCCGCTCCGAAGAGCGCATGATGCGGCTGGAAAGCGCGCTGGAAAAAGCCACGATCCGGCTTGAAGGCGCGACGCAGGACATGAACCTGCAAGGCGTCCGGCAGGATATCGCGTCGATGCGCGAGGACCTGCGCCGCAAGCCGGGTTCGGCGACCATCTTCATTATCGCGCTGGTTGCGGCCTTGCTGGGCGCGGCTGCAAGCTTTGCGCTGCTCAAGTTCGGCATTCCCGGCATCCTGCCACGATGAGCGGCTTCAAGACGCTCGATGATGCCAACTTTGCGGGTCACCGCGTTCTCGTGCGTGTCGATCTCAATGTTCCCATGGAGAATGGGGTGGTGTCTGATGCCACTCGCATCGACCGTATCCTGCCGACCATCCGTGACATTTCGCGTCAGGGCGGCAAGGTCATCCTGCTCGCACATTTTGGACGTCCAAAAGGGCCTGACGCAAAGAACAGCCTAAGGCCGATCACTGCGGTACTTGCAGCCCATCTTGGCATGCCAGTCGCCTTCACTGAGGATTGCATTGGCGAAGCTGCATCCAGCGCCATTGCCAGGCTGAAGAACGGCGAAGTTCTCTGCCTCGAGAATACGCGCTTTCATGCTGGCGAGGAGAAGAACGATCCCACCTTCGTGGCAGCACTTGCCGCCAATGGCGATGCTTACGTCAACGATGCGTTTTCAGCCGCTCACCGCGCCCACGCCTCGACCGAGGGTCTGGCCCATGTGCTGCCCAGCTATGCGGGCCGCACCATGCAGGCCGAACTTGAAGCTCTGGATAAAGCGCTTGGCAAGCCGGCCCGCCCGGTGATGGCGATTGTCGGTGGCGCGAAAGTCTCGACCAAGCTCGAACTTCTGGGCAATCTGGTCAGCAAGGTTGATGTGCTGGTGATTGGTGGCGGCATGGCCAACACCTTCCTTGCCGCTCGTGGGCTCGATGTTGGCAAATCGCTGTGCGAGCATGATCTGGTCGCGACCGCCCGCGAGATTGAAGCCAAGGCCAAGGCCGCGGGCTGCGAGATCATGCTTCCGGTCGATGCGCTGGCGGCGACAGAATTCAAGGCCAATCCCGGCCACCGTGTTGCGGATGTGAACAGCATCAAGGCCGACGAGATGATTCTTGACGCCGGGCCAAAGTCCATCGAGGCGGTGATCGCGCGCCTGCAAACCACCAAGACAATGGTTTGGAACGGCCCGTTCGGCGCGTTCGAACTTGAGCCCTTCGATACTGCTACTGTTGCGGTTGCCAGGGCTGCTGCGGCGCTGACCAAAGCTGGTAGCCTGGTGTCGGTTGCCGGCGGCGGCGACACGGTTTCCGCCATGAATCATGCCAGTGTCGGCGCTGATCTCACCTATATCTCGACCGCCGGCGGGGCCTTCCTCGAATGGATGGAAGGCAAACCACTGCCGGGGGTCGAGGCGCTGAAGAAGTAGCCTTGCGCGCGGGATTGTTTATGTTATGTTCACTTCATGAGCGACAAACCACACGATCTGACCTTGGATGTGTTGAAGCAGCTACAAGCTGGTTTCGCAGATATGCGCGAGCGGCTTGAGCGCATCGAAGAGATCAACCGCAAGCAGCGGCGGGACTCGGCTGGCATGCTGGTCATGATGCGGGCCACAGCTGGTGATTTCGACGAGCGGGTGTCGGAAGTCGAGGAGCGATTGGTCGCGCTCGAAAGGGCTGAGCGGCGCGTCTGAGTGTGCACTTCGGTGTCATCCCCGGTCCCGCGGACCGCCGGGGACGGCACATGAGCAAGGCCCCAATCCACCTGAAACCATATCTCTGCGACCTACTGGCGCGGCGCGTCATTCCGAACTAGATCATCCTCATGATCATCATGGCCGAGGTCACGCGCTTTTGGCCGATTGCACCCCCGGAGGAACCCCATGGCCCGCATCACCCTTCGCCAGCTTCTCGACCATGCCGCCGAACATGACTATGGCGTGCCTGCCTTCAACATCAACAACATGGAGCAGGCGCTGGCCATCATGGCAGCGGCCAACGAGGTCGATGCGCCCGTCATCATCCAGGCCTCGCGCGGCGCGCGTTCTTACGCCAACGACATCATGCTCAAGCACATGATGGACGCCGTCACAGAGATTTATCCGCACATCCCGGTCTGCGTGCATCTGGACCATGGCAACGAGCCCGCGACCTGCATGACCGCGATCCAGGCCGGCTTCACCTCGGTGATGATGGATGGCTCGCTGAAGGCCGACGGCAAGACACCCGGTGATTGGGATTACAACGTTTCCGTGACCCGCAAGGTGGTCGAAATGGCGCATCTGGGCGGCATCTCGGTCGAGGGCGAACTTGGCGTGCTGGGTTCCCTCGAAAGCGGCGAGGGCGAGCAGGAAGACGGCCACGGGGCAGAGGGCAAGCTCTCCCATGACCAACTGCTGACCAACCCCGATGAGGCGCTGAAATTCGTGATGGAGACCCATGTCGATGCGCTCGCCATCGCCATGGGCACCAGCCACGGGGCCTACAAGTTCACGCGCAAGCCCGACGGCAAGGTGCTGGCGATGAACGTGATCGAGGAAATCCACGCCAAGCTGCCGAACACGCACCTTGTGATGCATGGCTCATCGAGCGTGCCGCAGGAGTTGCAGGACATCATCAACGCGCATGGCGGCGTGATGAAGCCGACCTGGGGTGTGCCGGTCGAGGAAATCCAGCGCGGCATCAAGCATGGCGTGCGCAAGATCAACATCGACACCGACAATCGTATGGCCATGACCGGACAAATCCGCAAGGTCTTTGCCGAGAACCCAGGTGAGTTCGACCCACGCAAGTATCTCAAGCCCGCGATGGATGCCATGGCCAAACTCTGCAAGCAGCGCCTGCAGGAGTTCAACACTGCGGGTCAGGCCTCGAAGATCAAGAAGGTGCACACGCTCGGCGAGATGGCCAAGCGCTATGCCAAGGGCGAGCTCGATCCGGTTGCGGCCACGCAGAAGTCCGCTTGAGTCCTGGGCAATGGTCACCGCCGAAGATTTCCGGCGGCTGGCGCTTGGCTTCAAGGACACGGTCGCCAGCCCGCATCTTGGCAACACCGGCTTTGCCGTGAACCGCATCTTCGCGGTGCTGGCAGCGGACGGGGCGACAGCCAACTTTCTGTTCACGCCGGAAGAACAGCGCATTCGCTGCACCATCGCGGGCGACACGTTCTCGCCCTTGGCTGGCGGTTGGGGCAAGAAGGGCTGGACGACGGCACGCTTTGACAGGCTGTCGGAGGAAGAGTTGACCGACGCGCTGCTGACCGCCTGGCAACATGCACGACCGAGAAAGCCACCGAAGATCCGATAGGCGTCAACAAGGATCAAGTCCCTGTCGCAGCTGTTTTCCGCGTTCGTCGCAGCCTTTGTGGGGTTTGCCGCCTCGGTCGCCGTTGTACTGGCGGCAGCGCAATCACTTGGAGCCACGCCTGAACAGACCGTGTCTTGGGTTGCAGGGCTCTGTGTCGCCAAGGGCGTTGCGGCGCTGGTGCTGAGCGTCAGGTATCGCATGCCGATCATCTGCGCATGGTCGACGCCGGGGGCTGCGCTCATTGCAGCCTCGTCTGGCGTCGGCATGAATGCGGCGGTCGGGGGTTTCATCTTCGCGGCCGTGCTGATGATCCTGACGGCGCTGATCAAGCCGCTTGGCGCACTGGTGGCGCGCATCCCGATGCCGATCGCCTCGGCCATGCTGGCGGGCGTGATTTTCCGTTTCGTGGTGGCGGTGTTCGATGAGATGCGGGTGTCGCCGCTGCTGGTGGGCTACATCGTGCTGGTGTTCCTCGTGGTGCGCGGCTTCAGTGCCTTTGGTGCGGTGATCGCAGCATTGATAGGCGGTATCGTCGTGGCTTTCGCGGCTGGGCTGGCCAGCATGCCGCCCTTGCTGTCCTTCGTGCCCAGCATGACCTGGATCAGTCCGAGCTTTGATCCGGCGGTGATCATCGGCATCGGTGTGCCTCTCTATCTCGTCACGATGGCGGCGCAAAACCTGCCGGGCTTTGCCGTGCTCAGGCAGGCGGGCTATGAGCCGCCAACGTCCGTTGCGCTGGCCGTGACGGGGTTGGCGTCATTGCTCACTGCGCCGTTCGGTGCCCACATGGTCAACATGGCGGCCATCAGCGCGGCGATCTGCACCGGGCCGGACACGCATCCGGACCCTTCCAAGCGCTGGATCGCAGGCGTGTGGTACGGCGTTATCTGGTGCCTCATTGCGCTCCTGGCCG
>JBOFFB010000256.1:0-2600 GCA_051648385.1 Allobosea sp. | reverse complement strand
ACTATGACCCCGAGACCCGCACTGTCCGGCTGACACCCGGTTTTCTCAACGGCAAGTCGATTGCAGCTGTGGCTGTTGCAACGCACGAGGTCAGCCACGCCATCCAGCATGCGCGCGAGGAGCCCGGCTTCATGCGGCGCATGGCGGTCGTGGGTCGTGTCATCTGGATCGACAAGATCGGCACGATGATGCTGCTGACAGCGCCGGTTCTGGCTTTCATCGTCAAGGCGCCGATCCTGCTCGCCATCCAGATCGCGCTGGGTGTCGTGCTGTTGCTCGTGCGTGTCGCTGTGCATCTGGTGACTTTGCCGATCGAATATGATGCGAGCTTCCGCAAGGCGCTGCCGATCCTCGAGGAGCGGGGGTATCTGTCCGAGGCTGACCTGCCTGCTGCGCGCCATGTGTTGAAGGCAGCGGCGTGGACTTACGTTGCATCGGCGCTTGCGACCTTGCTCGACGTGATGCGCTGGTTCAGGATCATTCGGATATGAGGCCTGAAGAGGCACAAAGGGGACTTGCATGGCCGCCTACTTCGACACTCTCGAAACACGCCCGCCGGAAGCACGCGAGGCCGAGTTGCTGGGTCGCCTCGAACAGGTCATCGCGGCGGCAATGACTGCGCCTGCTTACGCCGCGCACCTCAAGGGCGTCGATCCGCACGATATCAAGACGAGGGCGGCTTTGGCAGGGCTGCCGGTTTTGCGAAAGTCGGATTTGCCCGCGCTGCACAAGGCCTCGCCGCCGTTTGGCGGGTTCGTGCCGGGCAAACCGGGCGATTTTGGCCGGCTGTTCACCTCGCCTGGCCCGATCTTCGAGCCTGAGGCTGCAAAGCCCGATCCGTGGGGCGCGGGCCGGGCCTGCGTCGCGGCGGGCCTCAGCTGTGGTGATGTGGTGCTCAACACCTTCAGCTATCACATGACGCCGGGGGGCTTCATCTTTGACTCGGGTGCCCGCGCAGCCGGGTGCGCCGTCATTCCGGCTGGGCCCGGCCACACCGAGGCGCAGCTCGAGATGATCGCGGCATTTCAGCCACGCGCCTATGCGGGAACCCCGGATTTCCTCAAGTTGCTGATCGAGGCTGGGCAGGCTGCCGGCAATCCCGTTGGTTTCACCAAGGCCGTGGTTTCGGGCGCTGCTTTCCCGCCATCCTTGCAGGCCTGGGTGAAAGAGGCTGGTGTCGATGCTTACCAATCCTATGCCACGGCTGACATTGGCATCATCGCCTTTGAGACCTCTGCGCGCAGTGGCATGGTGCTTAACGAGAACATCATCCTCGAAATCGTCACACCTGGCACAGGCGATCCGGTGGCGGAGGGCGATGTTGGCGAAATCCTGATCACCAGCCTCGATCCGGCCCATCCGTTGATCCGGTTGGCGCTGGGCGATCTGACTGCCGCCATGCCCGGGCACAGCGTCTGCGGGCGCACCAACATGCGCATCAAGGGCTGGATGGGCCGCGCCGACCAGACCGCCAAGATCAAGGGCATGTTCGTGCGTCCCGAACAGGTGGCCGAGATTGCAAGGCGCCACAAGGAGGTATCCAAATTGCGGCTTGCCATCACCCGCGCCAACGAACTCGACGTGATGACGCTCAAGGCAGAGCTCTACGACGAACCCGCCGGGTTCGTTGACGCGTTGACGGCGTCCCTGCAGGCTGTCACCAAACTCAAGGGCGCGGTCGAGATCGTGCCGCTCGGGGCACTGCCGAAGGACGGCAAAGTCATCGCCGACGACCGGCCCGCAGGTTAACACTTCACAGTCGGCAACCGAAGCTCTACATACAACTCGCGGGGCTGCCCGGTTCGTCAGGGAAATGTATCCCCGGGCCCTTATTGATCCGTCCGGGAACTGTCTCTGACCTGGTCCGTGGACCAGGACAAACGGTGCCCACCTACATTGTAGGTGTCCCGGGATCGAATACCCAACGGCCATGGTGGCTCCGCAACTTAGCCTTTCTGAACAGGCCTGGTGATGACTGATGCCGCGCTGAAAGCCACGGTCCGCGCCGCCGCCATCACAAGGCGCGATGCGTTGGAGATCGATGACAGGCTGGAGTGGGACCAGGCCATTGCAGAGCATTTGCTGGCTTCCGGATTGCTTGATGCGGTGACGGGTGTTGTCGCAGCTTACTGGCCGATGCGCTCCGAAGCTGATCCGCGCCCCGTGCTGCTGGCGTTGAAGGAACGCGATGTGCCAACCGCGCTGCCTGCCATGGTACCGCGCAGCGATGGACAAGGCCGCGAGATCGAGTTTCGCAGTTGGTCGCCTTGGGAGCCGATCGTGCCAGGCGGGTTTGGCACTTTGGTGCCGCAAGAAGGGGCGGCAATCGTCCAGCCAGCCTGCCTGATCGTGCCGCTGCTTGCCTTCGATGCCAGTTGCCGCAGGCTCGGATATGGCAAGGGCCACTACGACCGGGCCATTGCTGCATTGAAGCAACACCGAATGCTCATCACGATCGGCATCGCCTACGCAGCGCAGCAGATCGAGGTCGTGCCCATAGAGCCGCATGACGAGGTGCTGGACGCCATCGTCACCGAGAATGGCGTGCTGAGGCGGGAAGCCAGCGCGTGATGCGTTGACCTTTCAGTTGTTTCCGGCAC
>JBOFFB010000255.1:0-1827 GCA_051648385.1 Allobosea sp. | reverse complement strand
ACCAGCATCACGGCCAGCCCTGGCGCTCGCCCGTGCTGCGCCTTGAAGGTTGCAACATCCACCGCGAGTGCAGCCCGCATGGTCGCGGCAAGCGCTTTTCCGTCGAGGATCACGGTCATGGTTGTACGCCTCAGGTGGTCATCGTCAGTGATGATGAGCGAGAAAGGAGGTCACGAAGGATGGTGCTGCCTCGGCAATTGCCGCGAGCGAATAGCCGCCCTCCTGCACGATGAGCGTCGGCAGGTCCAGCGCCGCGATCATTTCGCCAAGGCGCGGGTAAGCATCGCCAGTGACAGCAAGCTTCGAGAGCGGATCGTCGCGATGCGCATCCCACCCCGCGGAGACAACCAGTGCCTCGGCACCGAACGCTGTCACCGAAGCGCAAAGGCCTGCCGCGGCGGCAAGATAGGTGGCGTTGTCGCTGCCTGGGTTTAGCGTAATGTTGAAGTTCGCACCCTCTCCGGCACCTGCACCGCGCTCATCAGAGAACCCGGCGAAGAACGGATAATAATCTGCCGGGTCGGTGTGGCAGGAGGCGACCAGCACATCGCCGCGCGTGTAGAAGATCGCCTGCGTGCCATCGCCATGATGGGTGTCGAAATCGAGGATCGCGACCCTGCCGAAGCGGCTGCGCAGCAACTCAGCGGCGATGGCAGCGTTGTTCAGAAAGCAGAAGCCATTGGCCCGGTCGCGGTAGCAGTGATGGCCTGGCGGGCGGCACAGCGAGAATGCCCGCCGCTTGCCAGCAAGCAGTTCCCTTGCGCCCGAGATTGCCGTCTGCGCAGACGCATAGGCGGCAGCATAGGTGCCCTCGCCCATGGCGCAGGACATGTCACCGATGTGATAGCCCGCAAGGCCGATCGGCCCGGTGTTGCGCGGGCGATCCTGCCGCATAAGGTCATGCCCCGCCCCGCGATAAGGGTGGATGTTCGGCAGCACCTCAGGCCCGGCATCGGGCAACACCTGCCACACGCCCCAGATGTTCTGCAGGAAGCGCACATAGTCCGCATCGTGCACGGCAAGGATGGGCTCAAGGCCATGATCGACGGGTTCCACTCGGTCAAGCCCCAGCGCTGCCAGCGCTTCGGCGAGTGTTTCCATCCGCTCTGGATTTTCGAGTGCGGTGCCAATCTTCCCGAAGCGGAAATATTGCTGCGGGCGATGGCGAAGCTGGGTCGGCGAAAAGAACAGTTTCATGACACCAACCATCGCCCAAGGCTGGCCAGTTGGCCAGCCTTGCCGGGGCTCAATTCATCGTCGGGATCGAGAAATCCGCGCCGTCCTTGATGCCAGATGGCCAGCGTGCCGTGACCGTCTTGGTTTTGGTGTAGAAGCGGAAGGCATCTGGCCCGTGCTGGTTGAGATCGCCGAAGGCGGAGCGCTTCCACCCGCCGAAGGTGTGGTAGGCCAGCGGCACCGGGATCGGCACATTGATGCCGACCATGCCGACCTGCACTTTCGAGGCGAAATCGCGAGCCGCATCACCATCGCGGGTGAAGATGGCAGTGCCGTTGCCGTATTCGTGGTCGTTAGTGATCTTGAGTGCATAATTGTAGTCCGGCGCGCGCACGACCGAGAGCACGGGGCCGAAGATTTCTTCCTTGTAGATCTGCATGTTGGTGGTGACATGATCGAACAGGCAGCCGCCCATGTAAAAACCGTTCTCGTAGCCCTGCAGGGAGAATTCGCGGCCATCGACCGCGAGCGTTGCGCCTTCCTTGAGCCCAAGATCGACATAGCCCTTGACCTTGTCGAGATGGGCCTTGGTGACGAGCGGGCCGAAATCGGCACTGCCGTCGGTCGACGGGCCAACCTTGAGGCTCTCGA
>JBOFFB010000254.1:0-3334 GCA_051648385.1 Allobosea sp. | reverse complement strand
GCAGCGCAACGCCGAGCCCAAGCGACAGCACCAGGGCCGGTGTGAGAGCGCCAGGCCGATGCATGTTGGCAATGGCCATGCGCAAAGCGGGCAAGCGCGACCGCGGCAGGCTGGCGGCCAGTTTCATGATACCGATGCCAACCCCGCGCAACAGTATGAAGGCCAATCCGATCACGCCGATGTAGATGGCTGCGATGCGAGCATCATAGGCGAACACAATGGTGATGCCGATCATCACGGCCAGCGCAATGGCGAAAGCGCCCAAATAGATGGCGCGCGGGCGGCGATTGTCGGCGGCGACGACATCACGGAACAGTGCAGAGACCGGTGTGTCATGCGCCTGACCGAGTGGCAGGATCGCGAAGACCAGCGCTGTGACAAGACCATAAAGTGCGGCAACGCCAAGTTCGGCCCAAGCGATCGTGGGGACGAGCGGCAGAGGCAAGACGTCTGCGAGCAGCCCGGCCAGGACAAAAGGCAGGCTGGCTCCGACAACCACCCCGATCGTGACACCGATGACGGCCACGATCATGACCTCGACAAGATGAATGGCGACAACCTGCGAGCCGGGTGCGCCAAGTGCCTTGAGAGTGGCGAAGTCCATCCGCTTCATGTCAACGAAGCGACGCACGGCATTGGCGACGCCAACACCGCCGACGAGCAGTGCCGTCAACCCCACCAGTGTCAGGAATTGGCTGAAACGGTCGATGTTGCGGGCAAAGCGCGGGTCGGCGTTGGCCCGGGTGCGCACCTCCCAACCGGCTTCCGGCAAGGCCTTTTTCGCGTCTGCCTCGAGAATGTCCAGCGCGCTGGCGGTGGCAGCTTCATCACCGGATATGTTGATGCGGTAGGACCAGCGGATCAGGCTGCCAGGCTGCACAAGGCCTGTGCCGCGCAAGGCGTCTTCGCTCATCAGCAGGCGTGGCCCCAACCCGACACCGGCAGCAACCTTGTCAGGTTCGGACACGAGTGACGCGGTGATGAGAAAGTCGGTTCCGCCAATGGTAATCTGATCACCCACCTTGAGATCGAGGCGGCTGAGCACAAGCGGGTCGACAATCGCTCCATGACGGCCGTCGCGCAGTGCCAGAAGGGAAGCCAGCGGTGCTTGCGGCTCGCTGCGCAATTCGCCCACTGTTGGATAAGCCGCGTCAACGGCCTTGACCTCGACCAGTGCGGTTCCCTTGTCTCCGGCATTCGCCATGCCGCGCAATGTGGCCATGACCGATACGGTGCCGCGAGCGCTGAGAAAACCGCGTTCGGCAGCGGTGGCCTCGCGCTGGATCAACGTGAAGGCCGCGTCACCGCCAAGGATGCGTTTGCCCTCGCGGCTTAGTCCCTCGCCAACGCTGCGAGCTGCGGAGGTGACGGCTGCGATCGCGGCGACGCCGAGTGCGAGGCAGGCGATGAAGACACCGAAACCGCGCAGGCCGCCGCGCAGATCACGCCACGCCAATCTAACGGCGAGCATCGCGAGGGCGATAAAGCCCCGTGGGCCGGATGGAGATGGCATCGTTCCGTGCATCGTTCAGGCCAAGACGCTTCTAACGCTGGCCAGATGTGAGATCTGGCCGGAGCGGAGGCGGATCGTGCGGTCACATTTCGCGGCCAAGGATGCGTCATGGGTGACCAGTACCAGTGTCGCGCCGCGTTCGCGTTTCAGCGAAAACAGCAGATCGACGATGGATGTGCCGGTGGCCTCATCCAGATTGCCTGTGGGCTCGTCCGCCACGAGAATGGCGGGGTTGGGCGCGATGGCGCGGGCAATAGCCACGCGCTGTTGCTCGCCGCCGGAGAGTTGGGCTGGATAGTGATGCAACCGCTCAGCAAGCCCGACAGCGGCCAGCTCCTTTTCAGCGCACGCGAAGGCATCAGGGCGACCGGCAAGCTCAAGTGGCAAAGCAACATTCTCACGTGCCGTCATGGTCGGTACCAGATGAAAGGACTGAAAGACGATGCCGATGCGGCGACCGCGGAAAACCGCGAGTTCATCCTCCCCCATTCTTGAAAGCTCAGTGCCTTCGATCACGACAGAACCGCTGTCGGCCTGCTCGAGGCCGGCCATCACCATCAGGAGGCTCGACTTGCCCGATCCTGAAGGGCCGACGAGACCAACCGCCTCGCCAGCGTTGATCGCCAGCGAGATGCCCTTGAGGATGTGGACCCTGGCGGCATCCCGCCCAAGACTGAGTTCAACGTTTTTGAGTTCGATCTGGGCTGGCATGGTGTTGGTGTCGTGCTTTCGGTCTTATATCCGTCGTGTCCGACGTTTAGCCTCGGGAGGTATCATGCAGTTGTCCGGAATGAATGTACAAGCTGGTCACGCACGTGTCTGGCTGTCAGATGGCCTGTCCATCCTCCGTTTCAAAGGGGCTGCGGCGATATTTGCGCTGGCGGTGGTTATGGTCACCATGTCAAGCCATGTGGGCATCGCACAGGACAAGCCGATGCGGATCAGCGCTTTTGGTGACAGCCTCACCGCTGGCTACGGTTTGCCCGCTTCGGCTGCATTCCCGGTCCGGTTGCAGCGCGCGCTTGAAGCGCGAGGTCGCAAGATCGTGATCGAGAATGCTGGTGTTTCGGGCGATACGGCGCAAACCGGCCTTGAGCGGCTCGACTGGTCGATTGGCGACGGTATCGATGGTGTCATCGTCGAGCTTGGTGCCAATGACGCGCTGCGTGGCATCGATCCAGGCCAGACCCGAAAGGCGCTTGAAGCCATCATCGTGAAGCTGAAAGAGCGCAGGATCGCCGTCATGCTGGCCGGCATGCGCGCGCCGGTTAACATGGGGCCCGACTATGCGAAGCGTTTCGATGCGATCTTCAAGGAATTGGCAGATGCACATGGGCTGATCCTCTACCCGTTTTTCCTCGACGGGGTTGCAGCTCAGCGTGAACTCAATCAGAACGACGGCATCCATCCCACTGCGGCGGGTATCGACGTGATTGTGGAACGCATCCTGCCCACGGTTGAAATCTTCCTCGACAGCCTCAAGCGCTGAACCCTCCCGATCTCTTTCCCGCATCTCCGGAGCCCTCCAATGCAATACCGCCCGCTTGGCCGCAGTGACATCAAGGTCTCGGCCATCTGCCTCGGCACCATGACCTGGGGACAGCAGAACACCGAAACCGAAGGCCATGCGCAGATGGACTATGCGCTTGATCAGGGCATCAACTTCATCGATACGGCGGAACTCTACTCGATCCCGCCAAAGCCCGAGACACAAGGTTCGACCGAGCGCATCATCGGTTCATGGTTCAAGGCGCGCGGACAACGGGACAAGGTGATCCTTGCCACCAAGACAATCGGCCGCTCGCACATGGCGTGGTTCCG
>JBOFFB010000253.1:0-7169 GCA_051648385.1 Allobosea sp. | reverse complement strand
CGCGGCAGCACATTGCCGATGCCGGTGATGGCGCCGCTGGCACCACAATTGACGTAGCCGTGGAACACTTCGGTATCAACACCGACCATCAAGGTCAGGGCCGCCGAACGGTTGGTGATGTGCTCGGCGGCGTAGGACATGGCTTTGGCGCTGCCGAACTCCTTGAAGCCGACAAGGTGCGGATACTTCTCATGCAGGGCAAAGAACAGGTCGGCCTTGGTCTCGAAGCCATAATAGGGGCTGTTGTAGATCACCGACGGCAAGCCAGTGCCAGCTTCCAGGATACCTGCAAAATGCGCGTACTGCGCCTGGGCTGAGCTGCCGCGCGACAGCACGCGCGGGATCACCATCAGGCCCGCCGCACCCACCTTGCGCGCATGGGCGGCATGAGCCGCAGCCCGCGCGGGGTTCTGGGCACCGGTGCCCACAATGACCTTGAGGCCGGCCCTGACCAGATGCTCGACGCCTTCCATGCGCTGCTCGTCGGTGAGCAGCGGCCAGTCCCCCATCGATCCGGCGTAGATGAAACCGGACATTCCGAGCCCGGCAAGCTCCTTGCCCTTTCGCACAAGTGCCGCGAAATCAGGCTCGCGGCTGGCCGTGCAGGGGGTCATCAAAGCCGGCATCACACCGGAGAAAACATCGCGGGACATGGGCATACTCTTCGCTTGATGGCTGGTGGCGATCCTGGGTCAGGTCTCCGCATCAAGATGGAGACCGGTTCGTTGCGGCACGATGTTCGTTGACGCTACACAAGGCTGGCTCCGTGACGCAAGCGAGATAACAGCAAAAGAGCTGTCGACGCCGGACAGATCATGACGGACATGCCAGCAAACCGCAATTACCCACCTACTCGTCGCCCTTCAGGTCGATCACGCGCAAGTTGTCCACTGTCGGCATCGAGGTGATGTGAAAGCCGGCGTCGATATGGTGGATTTCCCCGGTGACGCCGCCTGACAAGTCGGACAGAAAATACAGCGCCGAGCCGCCGATATCCTCAAGCGACACGGATTTTCGCAAGGGCGCATTGGCGCGCTGCCAGGAATACATCGCCCTTGCGTCGGTGATACCTGCGCCAGCCAGCGTGCGCACCGGGCCGGGCGACAGCGCGTTGACGCGGATGCCCTGTGGGCCCAAATCGTTGGCAAGATAGCGCACGGAAGCCTCGAGTGCGGCTTTCGCAACACCCATGACGTTGTAATTCGGCATAATACGCATCGAGCCGCCATAGGTCAGCGTGATCATCGAACCGCCCGCTGGCATCATCGCGGCGGCACGTTTCGCAACCTCCGTGAACGAGAAACATGAGATCACCATCGTGCGCGAGAAATTGGCACGGCTGGTGTCGGCATATTTGCCCTTCAGCTCCTCCTTGTCGGAAAAACCAATGGCATGGACCACGAAATCAAGCGTACCCCATTCGGCCTTCAACGTGTCGAACAGGGCATCGACCGAGGCAATGTCCTCGACATCGCAAGGGATCACCAGCTTCGAGCCAATTGACTCCGCCAGCGGCTTGACGCGCTTGCCGAGCGCCTCGCCCTGATAGGTGAAGGCACATTCCGCGCCGTGCTTCGCCAGCATCGAGGCAATGCCCCAGGCGATGGAGTTCTGGTTGGCGACGCCCATGATCAGGCCGCGCTTTCCGGACATAAGTTGCATTGGGACGCGTCTTTCGTTCAGAGGCCTGCGAGGGCGTCGCGGATATCTGTATGGGTGAAGTCGTCGCCGACGAACAGGATCGAAGCATTGCGGGATTTTGCAACAGCATAGGCGAAGCAGTCACCCATGTTGAGTTTGGCTTTGTGGCGGCCTTTGCCGAAGCGCTGGAAAGCGTCGACTGCTCCTTCTGCGTGCTCAATGTCGACAGGCGTCACGCTGATAGCGCCGCGATCAAGAAAAGCACGCACGTCGCTTGAGGCTCGGCTCGTGTCGCCATCGGACAGCCGTGCGATGGCCAGAACGGCCTCGTAGACTGCAATCGGCGACGTAAAGAATAGCCCTCCCTTACCAACCCTATCTGAAAGCTGATCGGCTTGTGGCTCGGATGCGATCATTGCGACCAATGCAGATGCGTCCACGAAGACCATCAGTCCTCGTAGAGTGAGTCGTAAAAAGCCTTGTCAGCTTTCAAGCCGGACTTCCCCCGAGCTGCAACGCGATCTTGAATGTCCTTTATGCGCTCGGTGAAGGGGCGCTTGTCGCGCTCGGACTCGGCGCGACGGGCACGATCCAGTTCGTTCTCGGCAGCGACGCGGATTGCCTCGGTCAAGGATGTGCCCTTGAGCGCGGCCAACTCACGTACTGCCTTGTCAGTTCTGGGATCACGAATGTGAAACGACATCCAAGCCTCCATCTAGACCCTTGGTATAGACGAAACTTTTTGACCTCTCAATGCTGCCCTCAAGCCTCCAGCCGCTTCATCACGATGGTGGCATTGGTGCCGCCAAAGCCGAAGGAGTTGGAGAGAACGCAGCCCAATTTGGCATTGTCGACGCGTGTGCGAACGATCGGCATGTCGGCAAAGGCCGGGTCGATTTCGGTAATGTGGGCACTTTCGCAGACAAAATCGTTTTTCAGCATCAGCAGCGAGTATATCGCCTCCTGCACGCCGGTCGCGCCGAGCGAATGGCCGGTCAGCGACTTGGTGGAGGAAATCAGCGGGGACTTGTCGGCACCGCCAAACACCTCGCGGATGGCCTCGATCTCCTTGGCGTCGCCCACGGGGGTCGAGGTGCCGTGCGGGTTGATATAGTCGACCTTGCCGCCGTAAGTGGCGAGCGCCTGCCGCATGCAGCGCACTGCGCCTTCACCGGACGGCGCTACCATGTCGTAGCCGTCGGAGGTCGCGCCATAGCCAACGATCTCGGCATAAATCTTCGCGCCGCGCGCCTTGGCGTGGCCAAGTTCTTCGAGCACGACGACGCCAGCGCCGCCAGCGATCACGAAGCCGTCGCGGTTTGCGTCATAGGCACGCGAGGCCATTGACGGGTTGTCGTTATACTTGCTCGACATTGCGCCCATGGCGTCAAACAGCACCGACAAGGTCCAGTCCAGTTCCTCACAGCCGCCAGCGAACATCACATCCTGCTTGCCGTACTGGATCATTTCGTAGGCATTGCCGATGCAATGGTTCGAGGTGGCACAGGCAGAACTGATCGAATAGTTCACGCCTTTGATCTTGAACCAGGTGGCGAGTGTGGCAGACGCGGTCGACGACATCGCCTTCGGCACGGCGAATGGTCCGACGCGCTTGGAGTTGCCGCTCTCCTTGGCTTTCTCGTAGGCGTCGATCAGGGCAATCGTGGATGGTCCGCCCGATCCCATGATGATGCCGGTGCGCTCGTTGGAAATGTCCGACACCTCAAGCCCGGCATCGAGAATGGCCTGATCCATGGCGACATGGTTCCAGGCCGAGCCGCCACCGTGAAATCGCATGGCGCGCCGGTCGACAATGGTCGCGGGATCAAGTGTCGGCCGTCCTGCCACCTGGCTGCGGAAGCCGTGGGTGACGAAATCAGGCTCGAGGCTGATGCCGGAGCGGGCCTCGTGGAGTGACGACAGCACTTCCTGGGTATTGTTGCCGATGGAGGAGACAATGCCCATCCCGGTGACGACGACGCGTTTCATGACGGAAGGTCTCCAGTTCAGATAATTGGCGAGACGGCAGAAGTCAGCAGCACCACCTTGCAGCGCTATGGCGCGGGCCATTCATAACTGCAAGTGCAGTGGGCCGGTTTCAAGGCCTTTCGCGCGACAATGCCGTCAAGCCAACTGATGTTCAGGCCACTTCCGGCTTGAACAACCCAACCCGCATGTCGGTGGTCGTGTAGATGCGCTTGCCGTCAGCCTCGAGCCAGCCATCGGCAATGCCGAGCACGAGCTTGGACTTGAAGACGCGCTTGAACTCGACGCCATAGACCACTTTTTTCACCGTCGGCAGCACCTGATCGGCAAACTTGACCTCGCCGACGCCAAGCGCGCGGCCACGGCCCGGCAAGCCGAGCCAGCCAAGAAAGAAACCCGTCAGCTGCCAGAGCGCATCAAGCCCGAGGCAACCTGGCATCACCGGATCACCCTTGAAATGACAGGGGAAGAACCAGAGGTCGGGGCGTACATCGAGTTCCGCAGTCACGATACCCTTGCCATTGACGCCGCCGGTCTCGTCGATGTTGGTGATGCGGTCGAACATCAGCATCGGCGGCATCGGCAATTGGGCGTTGCCCATTCCAAACAATTCACCTCGGCCGCAAGCCAGGATTTCCTCATAGGTGAAGCTTGATTGACGTTCCATGGCCGCAGATGATCCCTGTTTATCCGTCTTTTTTCTGAAACCCGGACAACATTAACTGGTCCGGTTTAGCCGATCGGTAGAGCAAGAGACCTGAAAGCGGAAGCCGCTTTTTTCTGCGCCTGCGACGCGATTGCCCGACAGACAACCTTCAACCTTCGTTTTCCTTGGTTGAAAGCAACCGTGCATCATCATATGTTAATCGTACGGCCCTCGATCAGGATACATTTCAACACGATGGATCAGGATAGCGCACATCAGGCAGGCAGGCGCTCACTGGCGGGCTGCCCGGTTCATTCGCTTCGCGAAAAGCTACGGAGCGTCGGCCTCAGACCGACGCGCCAGCGCACTTCGCTGGGCTGGCTGCTTTTTGCCAAGGGCGACCGGCATGTCAGCGCCGAAATCCTGTTCGAAGAGGCGATGAAGGCCCGTGTGCCGGTGTCCTTGGCGACCGTCTACAACACGCTTCACCAGTTCACTCAGGCTGGCCTGCTGCGCGAACTCGCGGTCGACGGTGCCAAGACCTATTTCGACACAAACCCGTCCGACCATCACCACTTCTTCATCGAAGGCGAAGACCGGATGATCGATGTGCCGTCCGATGCTATCAGAGTGGCAGAGTTGCCTGCCCTGCCCGAGGGCATGGAAGTGTCGCGCGTCGAGGTTATCGTCAGGCTCAGGCCCAAAAGCGCCTGACAATCTCCGTATCCGGGGACCTTCTTCAGAAGAAATTTGGCAAGAGGCCGAAGTCAATCCATGCGCTCGTTCGGATAGACCCCCCAGAGGCGGTCCTGCCGGATGAAGCCATCATGATCCGAAACCGAGACGCGGCACCAACTACCGGCACAAGACTTGACGCTGGCGAGCACGTTCGGGGTCAGTCGCGCAACCACCTGCGCATTGTCGTCGGCACGTTCGTGCAGTGCGATCACGTCTGCGGGCTTCTTTGACCACGGCATAACCAGCGCGGTGCGGCGGCCCGATAGCAGACTGTGCAACACCCAGCCCTCGGCACCTTCAGCGTCACGGATGCGACGCCAGGTCTCGAACTCACCCGTGATCTCGACCGGCAGGCCGGAGCGCTGGAACACCCAGGTCGTGCGGTGCTCCTTGGAGGGTCCTTCGCGCAGATTGACCCGATCATTCTTCAGGCTGACATAACGCGGCACGGGAAGGCCCGTCACCGGGCCGGCAACCTCACCCGCAGCATCAGCCGGCAAGGTGCTCGACAACAGCGTGGCACATGACAGCAACAGAACCACCAGAGCCGCATGCGCAGATTGTGAGCTTTTCGAGAACATCATGCCACCACCCGTTGCATATCCCATGACTGTCATCACCCAGCATCATTCGGGCCTGCGCCAGATCGGCGGTGCGGGGTGCCGTTTGTGTTCCGCCCGCGCCCTGCTAGACAATACAACAAGGTTGGGATTATCCCCCAGCCAGTCGCACCGCACTGTCGCTGAATTGGCGTTAACGACAGGTTGAGGCGAAGGTTTGGCAGGCCGGATTTGGCTGGCCAGAACCGATGTTTTCTATCGTGACGGAGCCCACGATGCCGAACCGGAAAAAACCACTGGTGGTGGTGACACGCAAACTGCCTGAAGCCACCGAAACCCGGATGCGTGAGCTATTCGATGCGCGCCTCAATCTCGACGACAGGCCAATGTCGAAGGATGAGCTGATCGAGGCCGTCAGGACCGCAGTTGTGCTGGTGCCGACTGTCACCGATGAGATTACTGCCGACATCATCGCTGCTGCCGGGCCAAACCTCAAGCTGATCGCCCATTTCGGTAATGGCTTCGACAACATCGATGTGCCTGCAGCCGCAGCGCGCAGCATCGACGTGACCAACACGCCGGGCGTGTTGACGGACGACACAGCCGACATGACCATGGCGCTGATCATGGCTGTGGCCCGCCGCATTCCGGAAGGTGCGCGGCTGGTCCCGGATGATAAATGGCAGGGCTGGTCACCGACATGGATGCTTGGCACCCGCATCACCGGCAAGCGTCTTGGCATCATCGGCATGGGACGAATCGGGCAGGCGGTGGCGCGCCGGGCCAAGGCCTTTGGCCTTTCGATCCACTATCACAACCGCCGCAAGGTCGACGCGCGCACCGAGGAAGAGCTTGATGCGACCTGGTGGGATTCGCTCGACCAGATGCTGGCGCGGATGGACATCGTCACCGTGCACTGCCCGCACACGCCCGGCACCTATCACCTGCTGTCAGCAAGGCGGCTGAAACTCATGAAGCCCGATGCCATCCTGGTCAACACCGCGCGCGGCGAGATCGTCGACGAAGTGGCGCTGACAAAGATGCTCGACGCTGGCGAACTGGCAGGCGCGGGGCTCGACGTCTTCGAGCACGAGCCTGCCGTCAATCCGCGCCTGCTCAAACTGGCACGCGCCCACCGGGTCGTGCTGCTGCCGCACATGGGCTCGGCCACGCATGAGGGCCGCAACGACATGGGCGAGAAGGTCATCGTCAACATCCGCGCCATGATGGACGGGCATCGCCCGCCCAACCGTGTGCTGCCGAACATGCTTTAGATCATCCCGCATTGAGATGGAATCCATCTCAATGCGGAAAGATGATCGATCATAATAAGATTGAGCATTGCGTACTCACAAAAGCATGCCCTCGCCTTCGCGAGGGCATGCTTTTGTGCGCAATGCTCCAAGATCAGACAATCAATGATTGACTGGACACTCGACCATGGTCAGCAGGATCGGGCTTCAGTTCGGTCGCGCCGATTCAAACTGACCGGACTTGCGAAAGCGCCAAAGGTAGCCAGGCACGATGCCTTCGATGCTGGACGGCGTTATACCGAGGCCCTGAAGCGTGCGACCTTCCTCGACTGCCACATCTGACAC
>JBOFFB010000252.1:0-1952 GCA_051648385.1 Allobosea sp. | reverse complement strand
ACCGGGTCGATGACCCAGACATGTTCCGCCTCAGGCCGCAGCGTGCCGAACTCTTCGCCAATGATGCCGTGGTCAGGCCAGCGTTGCTCGATCAACTCACGGATCGCCCGCTCGGCCGCGCGATCCGCTGCCGTGACCGGATCAAAACCGCTCAACGGCAACTTGTTGTGAACCTGCAGTGGCTTGCGGTAGTGCGGCATGATGGCCCGACCAGCCGCGTCAGCAAGCTCGCAGGCGAAGGCTGCAAACGGGTGGTTCAGCGTGTCTGTCTGCGCCAAGCCTGCCTCCTCAGGATAAGGGCGCGCAGCAGCATCTGCAGCGCCGTCGCAACGAGGCAGATCAGCATGACCATGACGGCCAGCGCAGTCGCCTGCCCGAAGCGGCTGCCTTCCGCCATGTTGACCACTGCAATGGCAGCCACGCGCGTCTGGGCATTGAACAGGAACATCAGCGCCGACACCGTGGTCATGGCGTTGACAAACAGATAGCCGGCAATGTCGACGAGTGTCGGCCCCAGCACCGGAACATGGATGCGTCGCCCGGTTCCGACCGGCCCTGAACGAAGGGCTTGCGCAGCGAGATCCACCTCGCGGTCCAGCTTGACCAGCGCGCCAACCGCCATGAGATGCGGCACGGTGTAGAAATGCGCGATCGTGCAAAGCACCAGAAGGGCCATGCTGCCCTGGAGGATGTGAAGCGGATTGGCGGGGTTGTTGAAGAAGAAGACATAGCCGAGGCCAAGCACCAGCCCAGGCACAGCTACCGGGACCATGGCCAGTGCCTGCAGCCCTTGGGTCACACTGTCGGCAAAGACCTTGCGGCTGACAATCCAGCCGCTCAGGGCCACGAGGAAAGTTCCTGCAAGGGCTGTCGAACCTGCCAGCACGAGGCTGTTGATCAACGTGCGCAGTTCATCAGGATCGGACAAGACCTTCTCGTAATTGTGCAATCCGAGTGTCAGGTTGTACGGCCAGAAGCGCACCAGCGAGCCATAGATCGCCATGCCGATGATCCCCAGGATGGCGGTTGCGACCAACACCACCAACGCGAGACAGATGGTGTCGCGTGCAGGGTTCCGGCCCAGCACGACTGGCACCGAACGGCCGCTGAATGTGGCGCGCTGATTGCGCCGCGCCACCACATCGATGCCGTAGGCAACAACCGCCGGCGTCAGCAACAGGACGCCAACAACCGCCCCAAGTTCGAAATCGAAACGCCCGATGACCTGCTTGTAGATATCGGTCGCCAGCACGTTGGTGGAGCCGCCGATCACGGTGGGAATCCCGAAGTCCGTGAAGACGCTGACAAACACCACGCAAGCTGCGCTGATGATGGCATATTGGCACGCGGGAAGCGTCACGTTCACAAACGTTCTGATGGGCGATGCCTTCAGTGCACGCGCCGCCTCATAGATGCGCTGGTCACCACTTGCGAGCCCGGCTGACAGGATCAGGATAGCGTGCGGCAAGGCATGGAACACCGAGGCAGCAACGATGCCGATCGGACCGTAAATCGTGTTGCCCATCAGCCAGGATTTGAGAATGCCCTGATTGCCGAACAGGTAGATCATGCCGAAAGCGGGCAGCATCGAAGGGGCCAGCAAAGGCACCAGCATCAGAACGCGGAACAGGCCCTTGAACGGGATGGTGCTGCGATGAAGGGCGAAGGCGTAGGGAAAGGCGATGGCGATGGTGAGCACAGTCGAGAGCGTCGACAGGCTGATAGAGTTCCAGATCGCGACCGACAGGCCCGGCTCCGTGACATAGCGTGCAAAGTTCGCAAGGCCGACGAACTGATCTTTCTGGTCCATCAGGCTTTTCAGCAGCAAGGCCATGATCGGGGCGATGATGCCAACCAGCAGCAACGCAATCAGGCCAAACGGCAAGCCTTGCGCCACAAGCGGGGCAACCCTCGACAGCAAGTGTGACGGTGCAATGGCAGGCGCAGTCGCC
>JBOFFB010000251.1:0-1934 GCA_051648385.1 Allobosea sp. | reverse complement strand
GATCTTCGTGCTGGTGCACGGGGCTGACATTCAGGATCGTGATGGTGCTCCTGACCTGCTCAAGGCGATCCGTTTCCGTTATCCTTGGCTGCGTCACATCTTCGCGGACGGCGGTTATGCGGGCGACAAACTGAAGGACTGAACCGCGCCGAGTTTGCCGGAGGCTCCAATTCCTGAGAAGGTGGAGCCATGACAAGCAAGACAACGAACAAGTTTTCACCTGAGGTGCGCGCTCGAGCGGTGCGGATGGTGCTGGACCATGAGGCTGAGCATCCGTCGCGATGGGCTACGATCGTTTCGGTATCGTCGAAGATCGGCTGTGCAGCGCAATCGCTTCATCAGTGGATCGGCAAAGCCGAGCGTGACAGCGGGCGCAAACCTGGTCTGACCACGGACATGGCCGCGAAGATGAAGGCGCTGGAGCGTGAGGTGCGCGAACTCCGGCAGGCCAACGAGATCCTGCGCAAGGCATCAGCATATTTTGCGCAGGCGGAGCTCGACCGCCCGTTCAAGCGATGATCAGTTTTATCGACGATCATCGTCAAGTTTATGGGGTCGAGCCGATCTGCAAAGTCTTGCCGATCGCCCCTTCAACTTACTACGCCCATGTCGCCAAGCGTGCCGATCCTGGCAAGCTATCGGCACGTGCGAGGCAGGATATCGCGCTCAAGCCCGAGATTGACCGCATCTTTGTCGAAAACTTCGAGGTTTACGGTGTGAGGAAAGTATGGCGGCAGATGGTGCGTGAGCGCTTCAACGTCGCCCGCTGCACCGTTGCAAGGCTGATGCGTGACATGGGCTTGGCTGGCGTTATCCGTGGCAAGAGCGTCAAGACGACCGTGCAGGACAAGGCCGTGGTATGCCCGCTGGATCATGTGAACAGGAACTTCAAGGCACCGGCGCCGAACGTGCTCTGGGTCTCCGATTTCACCTACGTCAGCACCTGGACAGGGTTCGTCTACGTGGCCTTCGTGATCGACGTTTACGCCCGCAGGATCGTGGGCTGGCGGGCAAGCAGGACGGCGCATGCCAGCTTTGTTCTGGATGCACTGGAGCAGGCACTGCACGAGCGCCGGCCTATCCATCGTGGGGGCCTGGTGCATCACTCGGATCGCGGGTCGCAATACGTCAGTATTCGCTACACGGAGCGCTTGGCGGAAGCGGGCGTTGAGCCCTCGGTCGGAAGCGTTGGTGATAGCTACGACAACGCGCTGGCAGAGACCATCAATGGCCTCTACAAAGCAGAGGTCATCCATCGGCGCGGGCCATGGCGGAGCTTTGAAGCCGTCGAGTTCGCGACGCTGGAGTGGGTGGACTGGTTCAATCATCGACGGCTACTGGAGCCAATCGGCAACGTCCCGCCAGCCGAAGCCGAGGAACGCTACTACGCCATGCTCGACGAGCAGAAGCTGGCCGCGTGACTCAAAAGAAACGGCCTCCGAGAAACTCGGCGCGGTTCAATTTAAGACCGTCGGCAACTGCTTGGAGCGTCGGGCGACAAGTTAGCAGGTCGATTTCTGAGACAAGCGACGCGTCCGTTTTCTTCGTTCCGCGCGTCATCGGGACCTCCTACGCTCACTTGCTTCCCGCGCTAGTGGCGGCATGACCGTCACCCGCTCGAGCCGACAATCGTCAGGGGAATAGACTCGTCGCATGCCGAGATCCGACGATGCCACTTTGTATATCCTTGGTCTCATTGCCTGCAACGCCATTGAGGCAACCAACAAAAATGTTGGATATCGATTAATGTTCCCCGATATCGAAAAGAGCTAGATCATTGGTAAATCAGCAATTTTTTGGTAGCATACAAACGTCTCGGAACTAAGAAAAATGGTGCCCAGAGCCGGGATCGAACCAGCGACACTGCGATTTTCAATCGCATGCTCTACCAACTGAGCTATCTGGGCATTCGGAATGGAGCCAAAATCGTGAGC
>JBOFFB010000250.1:0-3616 GCA_051648385.1 Allobosea sp. | reverse complement strand
CGGGAGAAGGTGCCCGAAGGGTGGAAGAGGGGTCGCAGGGTCTTGCCGGATAGCCATACCGACCCCTCTTCCGGGCGTCGCCCACCTTCTCCCGCAAGGGGAGAAGGATCAAACGCCACCCATTGTGGAACATAGTGGCTTCAAGCGATTGCCCTGCGATTGCTTCGTCGCGCTCGCAATGGCAGGACACACCTGATAAGTGGCAATAAATCCGCACGCAACAGGACCGCCCCCATGGCTGACAAGATGATCATTCCCGATGGCACTTTTCTCGTCGGCAAGAGTCACAAGCCCGAGTTAGTGACGCTGAAGCTCGCCAACCGCCATGGCCTTGTCACGGGTGCGACCGGCACCGGCAAGACCGTGACACTGCAGGTGATGGCGGAAGGTTTCGCAAGGGCAGGTGTCCCGGTTTTCGCCGCTGACATCAAGGGTGACTTGTCTGGTATTGGTGCGCCTGGTGATGCCAAGCCGCCCTTCGTCAAGCGCGCCGACGAGCTCGGCGTGAAGTACGAGCCTGAACAGTTCACCACAGTGTTCTGGGACATCTTTGGCGAACAGGGCCACCCGATCCGCGCCACCATCTCCGAGATGGGTCCGCTTTTGCTCGCCCGCCTGCTTGATCTCAACGAGGTGCAGGAAGGCGTGCTCAACATCGCCTTCCGCATCGCCGACGAGCAGAAGCTGCTCTTGCTTGATTTGAAGGACCTGCGCGCGATCCTCGCCAATGTTGCCGAGAATGCCGCCGAACTGACTTTGCAATATGGCAATGTGTCGGCCCAGACGGTTGGCACCATCCAGCGCCAGTTGCTTGTGATCGAAAACCAGAAGGGCAATTTCTTCTTCGGCGAACCGGCGCTTAACATCGATGACCTGATCCGCTGTGATCGCGAAGGACGCGGCATCGTCAACATCCTCGCTGCTGACAAGCTGATGGCCAACCCGCGCCTGTACGCGACCTTCCTGCTCTGGCTGCTCTCCGAGCTGTTCGAAGAGCTGCCCGAGGTGGGCGATCTCGACAAGCCGAAGCTGGTCTTCTTCTTCGATGAAGCGCACTTGCTGTTCAACGGCGCGCCGAAGGTGCTGCTGGAAGCGGTGGAGACCGTAGTGCGCCTGATCCGCTCCAAGGGCGTCGGCGTCTACTTCGTCACGCAGAACCCGCTGGATATTCCAGACACCGTGCTGGCCCAGCTCGGCAACCGTGTGCAGCACGCGCTGCGCGCCTTCACGCCGCGTGACCAGAAAGCGGTCAAGGCCGCCGCCGAAACCTTCCGCCAGAACCCGAAGTTCAAGACCGAAACCGCCATCACCCAGTTGGCGGTCGGCGAGGCACTGATTTCCATGCTGGAAGGCAAGGGCGTGCCGGCCGTCGTCGAGCGCGCGCTGATCGCCCCGCCGATGGCGCAGGTCGGCCCGGTGAGTGCTGCCGTGCGCCAGCAGGCCATGGCGGCCTCGGGCTTTCGCGGCAAGTACGACCAGCCGATTGACGGCGAGAGCGCCTATGAGGTGCTGATGAAGCGCAAGGGCCTCGACCCAGCCAACCCAAGCGCACCTGCACAGCAGGCCAGCGCAGGCGGCATCGGCGGCATGCTGGAAGGCCTGTTTGGAGGTGGCGCGGCCAAGCCTGCAGGCAAGGGCGGGCGGCAAGTCCAGTCCATGTCCGAAAAGATCGTCACCAGCGCCGCGCGCTCGGTAGCGTCATCGGTGGGCCGCCAGATCGGCACGGCGATCATTCGCGGCGTGCTGGGGAGTTTGCTTGGCGGTAAGAGGTAGGGCAGCATTGCACATGAGGGCAGTGTCATGGCCGCCCTTGTGGCGGCCATCTCGGTTTGAAGGTCACGCGCCTGCTGTGCCGAGATCACCGGCACAAGGCCGGTGATGACACTGGAGCTGATTTTTGGCGCGGTTTGCTGGTTCGGTTCATCCTTCAACTTCCCCATTCCCCCACACCCAACACCCTGTCACAGTACGGATAACTGAATCACGCACCGGTGTTGAAATGTCCGCACTTCCCCAAGTCCTCTCCCGCCTCGATGCCGATCGCGAGGGTGCCATCCAGCGCCTCTTCGAGTGGGTGAAGGTTCCTTCGATTTCGACCGACAGCGCCTGGAAAGCAGATTGCGCCCGCGCCGCTGACTGGCTGGTCAAGGATCTTACCGAACTTGGCTTCAAGGCCGACGCGCGCCCGACGCCGGGCCACCCGGTCGTGGTCGGGCACCGGGCCAAGAAGGGCGCTCCGCACGTGCTGTTCTATGGCCACTATGACGTACAGCCGGTCGATCCGCTGAACCTGTGGGAGACGCCGCCTTTCGAGCCGCGCCTCGCCGAGCTTTCGCCGGGCCGCCATGTCATCATGGGACGCGGCGCATCCGATGACAAAGGCCAGGTGATGACCTTCATCGAGGCTTGCCGGGCCTGGCTGGCGGAGACAGGCGATTTGCCGGTCGGCGTCACGATCATGGTCGAAGGCGAGGAAGAATCTGGCTCGCCGAACCTGCCGCCCTTCATCGAGGCTAACGCCGCTGAGCTGAAGGCCGATGTGGCGCTGGTCTGCGACACCTGCATGTGGGACCGCGAGACGCCCGCGATCACGGCGGCGCTGCGCGGGCTGGTCTACATGGAGGTGAAGATCATCGCCGCTGACCGCGACCTTCATTCGGGCCTTTTCGGCGGGGCTGCTGCCAACCCTATCCGCGTGCTGTCGAAGGTGCTGGCCGGCCTGCACGATGACAATGGCAAGGTGACGCTGCCGGGCTTCTACGACGGTGTGCATGAACTGCCGGCGCAGATGAAAGCCGCCTGGGCCGGGCTAGGGCTGACCGCGGAGGATTTCCTTGGCCAGGTCGGCCTTGGCGTGCCGCAGGGCGAGCGCGACCGGCTGCTGATCGAGATGATACAGTCGCGGCCCACCTGCGACGTCAACGGCATCTGGGGCGGCTATCAGGGCGAGGGCACCAAGACGGTGATCGCGTCGGAAGCCACAGCCAAGATCTCGTTCCGGCTGGTCGGCGACCAGGACCCCAAGGCCATCATGGAAGCCTTCGAGGCCTATGTCCGGGCGCGCATCCCGGCTGACTGCAAGGCCGAGTTCATCCGCTACAAGGGCAGTCGCGCTATTTCACTCGACTGGGACATGCCAGCGCTCGGCAAAGCCGAAAAGGCGCTGACGGCAGAATGGGGCAAGCCTGCCGCCATCATCGGCTCTGGCGGCTCGATCCCCGTGGTGGGCGATTTCAAGCGCATGCTCGGCATGGACACGCTGCTCGTGGGCTTCGGGCTTGACGATGACCGCGTGCATTCGCCGAACGAGAAATATGATCTTTCATCCTTCCAGAAAGGTGCCCGTTCATGGGCTCGCATTCTGGCTGCACTCGGGAATCCTGCGCCATGATCAAATCCATTTGCGTGTTCTGCGGTTCCAGCATTGGCGCAAAAGATAGCTATGCGGACGGTGCCCGCGCGCTTGGCCGCGAGATTGCCCACCGCGGGCTGACGCTTGTGTATGGCGGCGGCAGCGTCGGCCTGATGGGCGTGATCGCGGATGCGGCGCTCGATGCTGGTGGTGCGGTGCACGGCGTGATCCCGGCTGCGCTGGAGGCGAAGGAGGTTGGTCACA
>JBOFFB010000249.1:0-1770 GCA_051648385.1 Allobosea sp. | reverse complement strand
CCACCGTTGGCGCGCCGCATGTCGCGGGCGTGTCCGTCGCTGCAGAAATCATCGAGCAGGGCCGCGGCGACAAGGTTATTTCATTCAAGAAACGCCGCCGCCAGAATTCCAAGCGCAAGCGGGGCCACCGTCAGGACCTTACTGTTGTGCGCATCACCGACATCCTGACGGGCGGCGCGAAGGCTACCGTTACCGCCAAGGCTCCGGTCATGGCTGCAGCCATTGCTGCGGTCGCAACCGCCGCCGCCGTGGCTCCCAAGGCAGCGAAAGCCACACAGGCTGCCGCTGCACCGGTTGAAGGCCTCGACGCGTCGAACCTCTCGCTGATTTCGGGCATTGGCCCGACCCTCGAGAAGAAGCTGCGTGCCGCCGGTATCCAGACCTGGAACGACGTCGCCGCCTGGAACGAGGCTGATGTTGCCAAGTTGGACGAAGAGCTCGCCTTGCGCGGCCGTGCCACACGCGAGGAATGGGTCGAGCAGGCCAAGGAACTTCTCGCAGGCAAGCCGCCGCGCGCGAAGGCTGACCAGGCCGAACTGAAATCAGGCAAGGACCATTGAGGACTGCAGTCGTCGGCGACAGCGCAATCACGGTTCATTTGAAGAGCATTTGAGGAGACTGACATGGCACACAAGAAAGCAGGCGGCTCATCCCGCAACGGTCGCGACTCGGCTGGTCGTCGTCTTGGCGTCAAGAAATTCGGCGATCAAGCCGTGATCCCTGGCAACATCATCGTGCGTCAGCGCGGCACCCGCGTACGCGCCGGTGCCAATGTCGGCATGGGCGTGGATCATACCTTGTTCGCGTTGACCGCTGGTCGCGTCAAATTCGGCACAAAACTTGGTCGCTCGTTCGTAGCGGTCATTCCGGTCCAAGAGGCCGCGGAATAAGGCGGAACGGGTGAACATCCCTGATCCGCCGGTCACATCGACCCAGGCAGATCAGGACAGATGGCATCTCACGGCCCTCACCAGATCAACGCAACAGGGACGATGGGACCAACCCCATCGTCCCTGTTTTCGTTTCCGATACCCGATCTGGAGGGTTCAACAATGAACGACACGAACTTGGCACCTGAGCCGCTGTTTCCCGATCTGACGCGGGATGATGTGTTCCGCCTCGAGACCCCGCGGCTCTGGCTGCGCTGGCCGCGCCATTCCGATGCTGCGGCTTTGGTGGCCTTTGCAAGCCTCAAGCCCGTCGCCGAGATGACCGGCACATGGGCTCATCCGTTGCCTGACGGTGAGGCCGAGCGCCGAATCTTTGAAGCGCGAAAGGCCAATGCCACGGGGGCAAAGCTCATCCTCGCGCTGACACCGTGCGCCCGGCCCAACCTCCAGATCGGCACGATCGGAATTAGCCGCAGCAGCCGTGCTGCCAGTGAAGCTGATGTCGAGATCGGCTACATGCTGCACCCCGATTTCTGGGGTCAGGGCCTTGTGGTCGAAGCGGTTCAGGCCATGCTCAACACCGTGTTCAGCTACACGGGCACGCAGGCCGTGGGTGCCTGGGCGCGGGTGATCAATCCGGCGTCGCGCCGGGTCTTGGAAAAGTGCGGCTTCCGGCATTCCGGGTCTGCGCTGCTGGATCAGCCGGCACGCGGCGGCATGGTGCCTTGCGACCAGTTCGTACTCGACCGCAAGGCATGGGGCGCGCTGATCAGCTGGGGCCAGGCTGCACCTGCGCGGCCCGTGCCGAAACTGGCAGTATCGACGCCAGATGCAAGCGCTGCCCTGTTGTCTGCCTCAATCGCGCCGCACGCATGCTGAT
>JBOFFB010000248.1:0-2446 GCA_051648385.1 Allobosea sp. | reverse complement strand
GCTTCACCGGGTTAATGGGTGTAGTCGCAGTAAGGTTGCGGGCCTTTCACGCAGCAGCGCGCAGGCGGGCGGCTGGCCATGCCATGGTTACCGCCTGCCCCGGGGCGGATTCAGGAATGCGCGGGAAGCTTGCTGCCGGTTTGCCGGTTTGCGGCTCAGCCTTGCTGGGCGGTGCGGGCGCGCCGGTAACCATCGCGCGCCTGGCAGCGCGCCCACCAGGCCTGTGTGAGCGGCCCGAGATCGGCCGACAGCTTCAGATTGTCGGCAAGCAGGCAGGCATAGCCGACAGCGATGTCGGCCGCGGTGAAGCGGCCGGCGACAAGCCAGTCTCGGCTGTCGGCAAGGTGGGTTTCGACCCACTTCATCCGGGCGAGGAACCATTTGGCATAGGCATCGGCGACTGCGGGCTGGCGCTTTTCGGGCGGCTCCAGAACGCGGTAGCGCAGCACGAGGGTCTGCGGAAAGGTGAAGGTGGCATCCGACTGGAAGAGGTAGTTCAGATAGGGGGCATAATCGGGCTCGTCCGGATCGACTGCCAAAGGCGTCGGGCCATGGCGAGCGGCGAGCCAGACGAGGATGCCGCTGCTTTCGGTGAGGACTGCGCCATCCTCCACGAAGTAGGGAATGGTGCCGAGCGGGTTTACCTGGAGATAATCGGGCTGCTGCCAGCGCGGCGGGAAGGGCAACAGGTGCAGGGTGTAGGGAAGGCCCATTTCCTCGAGCATCCAGAGCGGCCGGAACGAGCGGGCGTCGGCGCAGTGCCACAATTGCACCTTAATTTCTCCGACAAAACATGTTCAAGTTAGCAGGCGATCCAAGCTATTGGCAATGTGACGATACCAGATGCCCTGAGCAGACTGCACGCTTCCGACAGGTGAGATCCCGACGTCGCGACATCGTCGATCAACAGTGCGCTTCCTTTCGGCTCTGCCGCAAGGCGCATAGAGGGTCGTGTTGCATTGCGCTTCGGGTGCGAAGCTCCGGTCACTGGCAAATCATCAAATACCTTTTGATATGGCAAGCCCAGACGCAAGCCGATGCTGGTTGCAATTCGCTGGGCAAGGCAACCGCTTCCGGAGTTTCCACAAGGTACATTGGTGACAAACGAAAACGCATTGGAACCGACAATCTGCTCGACGAGGACAATGATATCGTCTGCAATTCGATTTTCGAGGTACGGGGTTGTCGTAGACTTCAAGAGCTTTAACGCACTGAGCTGGGTATCCTTTATCGGCAGCCGCCACGTGCGGACCCCATGATAGGAGACATTCTTTTTGCTTATGACCTTGTGGCGACGGATAAGAGTTTCATCGAGAAATGCCGAAAGCAAGCTTGGATTTTCGGTCGAGCCTGCGCCATGTTGATAAACAGCCGGCGGCTCCGTCACCGCGCATTCCAGCGACAGCCCCTTTGCGCCTAGTTCAGATAGCGTAAGTAGCTCATCTACAAGAAGAAGAGTGTTGCGCAACATGCCCGCAGCTGCCTTGACCAGTTCAAGCGACCAGCCTTGATTCAAAGATTTGGCTTGAACATTTGCGCAGACCAGAATGGCAAAGTCTTCAGACAGCTTCAGACGAAGTGGCACAGAGACGATGTAATTCCATCGAACCTTGAACGGAGATGCTATTCCTTCAATTTCGAGCTCTTCAAGAAAATTGTCTGATATAAATGGCACTGAAAATTTCGTCTCAACTCCCGAAGGCACTTCCCAACTGCGCGGAGCAGCTAGAGGTAAGCCGTGACAATTGGTTATCTGTGCACGATTTTCACTTATAATCATCAAAAAAGAAGTTTCTGCTCCTGCTGCTAGAGCTGCGCACTTTAGACCATAATTTATACTGTCCTGTGCTACTCCGCCGTCGGAGATGGCTCTTGCGATCTTTAGTAGCGATGGCACGTTCCTTGGTCCACTTACACTTAAAAATGACCAACCCAATGCCACTTGTATCATCGCGAAATTCCAACGCAATGGCGCATTCTTACGGCCGCCCCAATATTCTGTTTCCGCTTTCAGCTGACTTGCGAGCTATCCATATCAAATCACTGTATAATCAAGGACAAGCTAGCATCTGCCACCGCTTTGCAAATTACTGTGTCAAGGTTTGATTTTCGTTGCCAAGATGCTGCACGGGCCGCTCTCGCCCTACCCGGAATTGCAGGCTAGGGATCACATATGGATCTGATACGCATTGCCGGTGGCCGACAGCTGAGTGGCCGACTTCCGATTTCGGGCGCGAAGAACGCGGCGCTGACATTGTTGCCGGCCGGCCTGCTGACGGATGAGCCGCTGACGCTGCGCAATCTCCCGCGGCTGGCCGACGTGGACACGTTCGGCCATCTGCTGAACGTGCTTGGCGCCTCCACCCACACGCGGGGCAGCCGACCGGAGGATTTCGGGCGGGTGATGACGGTGTCCGCCAGCCGGATCACATCGACCACTGCGCCC
>JBOFFB010000247.1:0-23090 GCA_051648385.1 Allobosea sp. | reverse complement strand
GCGATCGCAGGCAAGCCTGGCGCGCGGGATCGGCGTCGGTCTGCACGGCGCGTCAGCGGCGGAAGACTGGGGACACCCCTCGCCGCGCTTGCGGGAAGGGGGAGGGGAACACCTCCCTCTGCCACCCGCGCCAGTCCTGGCGCGCATGATGAAATCAGAACAGACAATGAAGCCCCTGGCCCGCCGCCGGCGGCGGTGGCCAGTGGCGATCAGCCGGACGGGGAGAAACGGCGCCCCCCGGAGGCCAAGCAGAGCGGCGCCGCAGGCGTGGCCGGGACCGAGCGCCGCCCCGGACAGCTGGCGGAATGGGATCGGCCTTTCAGTTATTGAAATGTGTCAACGTCTTCGTAGTCGAGCTGTGATTATTGGAAGAAGTAAGTGACCGGGACATCTAGGCATGCACCAGCACGCTCAAGCTCGGTCGCATCAAGACGTCTGGCACCTTCCTCATTCGTCGCCAACTCGTCCGGCGTCATCGACATATCGGCAGCAAGGGCCGCAAGGGACAATCCAAGCTGAGAACGGCGCTGCCGCAGACGGCTCCCAATATGGCAATCAATCGGGTTTTCGCGTGGGAAAGACATGCCTACCGCAGGATCAACCGCGGTGCCAAGGAACGTTGGAATGATCCGGTCGAGGATACGGGCGATTGTCGCGGCTTCATCGTGAATCGCGCCAATGATGCGCTGGCATGTAACCGTCAAGACATCATCTGGCTCGACATCGTTTCCGTGACGGCTGTCGATCAGTCCTTCCAGTAAGTCAAGTGCGCCTTCGTAGCCATGGCTGAGCACGTAGGAATAAGCGAGGGCGTCGACCTCGTCGTCAGAATATCCGCCGACGCCGCGTGGGTCGATGTTATTCACGCTCGACTCCCCCTGATAAAAAAGGCTCGGCAGCTTTCGTCGAGGCGAGACGGCGCACGGGTCCTCCGAGCGATGGTCGCGGTATGGAAATGCAGATCGCCCACTGGCACACACGCCATCGCGGCTTCGCCGGAGAGGTCAGGAACTTGTGTTGCATGACCCGGAAAAATGGCCCGACGCTTGCGAAAGCGCCGGGCCAGATCAGCGGCCGCGGTCTCGGGAGGAAACGCGCGCGGCCCGCTTCACCCGGCGGGGAGAAGAGCGCCGGGCAGTTCTTTATCTCAATTAACTCTGAGCAGTAGAAGATCATGGCCGCCAAAACCTATCGGCAGCACCTACGGGCTACCGGATGGTTGTTTCAGATCGATGCTCACAGGCGCTCAAACCCCTCAGCTCTACAGGAAACACTCCTACCAGGCGTGAGTTGCACTCAACCCCTTGGGCTCCACAGCTTGACTGTTCCAGTTCGGTCGTTCGCGGTTCCATTCGGAGCTGTCAAAAGAAACACGTAGAGGCCCCAACTGGTTTTCGTGTAGACCCACGACTCTCCTGCGATGGGACCTTCGTTGACCACCTTGATGTCACCCAGGACCGCAACGCCTTTGGCCTTCATGCGCGCAACAGCTGCGGGAAGATCGTCGACATAGAAACCGATCGAAGTGGCCCCCAATTCATCCCGCAACGGCGCCGTTCTCGCTGGGCGCTGTGTCTTGAACCCGAACAGCTCGACATTCGAGCCATTCCCACAGCGCAATGTCTGAATCACCAATTCGGCACCTGCGTCAGCGTCGATATTTTCGGTCATCCACGGCGTTCCAGTCGCCTTAAAGGGCCCCAGCTTGTACGCGGCCTGACAGCCCATGATGTCCGTGAAGAAGATGGTTGCCTGTTCGAGATCAGGAACAGTGATGCCGACGTGATCGATGCCGCGCATATTCATGTCTTGAGCGTTCGCAATGGATCCAGTTGCAGCCAGCCCCAAGGCCAACGCTAGTCCCAGCAACATTTTCATAGCGATTCCTCAATGGGTTGCATCAAGCCTCGGGACGAGCCGACAGCCATTCCATAGCTTAGAAATGATCACACTTCATTCAATCTGTCAAACCGATTGTCATACAATCAGGGAAGTAAATCGTCTTTCCCGGAGGACCAATTCGCGGATGGAAATCAAAATCTGGGCAGCCTTGAACCCATGGCCATTGCGCTTGTCGAATTGGCCTGGCCTGCTTTGGATGCCCGCACTCAAGCGAGCATGGGAGGCGTCCCCAGACGCTGATGGGGTGTGCCGATTACCCCCTCGAGCAAACGACCGACCTGTAAGAGGTAAGCGTCCTCGAGCGGCGGCGCAAGAACATGGAGACCGACGGGCATGCCTTGCCTATCAAGCCCGGCGGGAATCGTCAGTGCACACAGGCCGAGCAAGCTTGCAGCGTTGGTATTTCGAACAAGCTTCATGTTGGCCTGCAAGTGCAACGCTGGATCGTGGACGTCGTCCAGCACCGGTGGCGTGATTGGAAGGGTTGGGCCGACGATCACGTCAACCAACGACCAGTGTCTCGAGAACGCTGCCGACAGGCCGGACAAGCGGCGAGCCCGAAACAGGTGCTCCGACGCCGAGCAATTCGGGGTATGGGACAGTCGGATTGCCACGATCGGATCAAGGTCCGAGCGATAACTTTGAGCCTCATGTTCGATGAAGCTCGAGAACTCGCCGATGTGCAGCCCGCCCTCGGCGAAGATGCCCGCTGCATCGTTGAACTCTGGAACATCAAGGTCAACCAGACGCGCGCCCGCCCGTTCCACGTCTTGAAGTACCGCTTGCACTGCTTCGACAATTCCTGGATCGCAGTTGTCAAAGAAGAATGGGCATACCCCGATGCGAAGAGAAGACAGGCTTTCTGGCTTCCGCCACGACCGGGCTATTTCGGTATGCTCGTCGAGCGCGAAAAAGACATGCGCCAGATCGCTCATGCATTTGGCGAGGGGGCCGGCGGTATCGAACGGTGGGGCAAGGGGAACGATCCCGTCTGACGACCACCGGCCCTTGGTCGGACGCAACCCGCAGATGCCTGTCGCCGAAGCAGGTATCCGAACAGAACCCGCAGTATCGGTGCCGATCGCCGCGAGTGCCATACCTGAGACAACACTCACTCCCGCGCCTGAACTCGACCCACCAGGCGAGCGATGAGCTTTGGCGTCCCATGGATTTCGGGGCGCGCCCCAATTGTGATTGTGACCAAGCCCACCGTAGGCGAATTGCACGGTGTGCGTCTTCCCAGCCATCACACCGATCTGTCGTCTGAAGCGCGCGACGACAGGACCCTCGGCTTCATAAGCTTTGGGAAGGGGAAAAGAGCAGCCGGCGTAAGTCGCATAGCCACGCACACCGATCATGTCCTTGATCGACATTGGAATGCCCTGCAGGGGTCCGAGATCGAGATCGGCGTCGAATGCCTTGTCTGCAGCTTCAGCTTCTTTCCGGGATTGGTGGAAGTTTCGAGCCTTGTATGCCCCCAAGACCGGCTCACGCGCTTGAAAATTCGCTTCCGTCCAATCGAGTAATTGGACAGACGTCATCGTTCCATCTCTCAGTTTTTCCGATATTTTGCTGAGAGACATATGTTCAATCATTGATAGTTCCTACTCAGCCAGCTCGACTTTTGGCGCGTCTTGCTGGGATATTCAGCAATAATCTACGATCTCTACTGATCCGGATAAAAGTAGAACCAAGCAAAGACGCCTACGACGCTTGCGACTATGGACCAGATGACCGACGTTACGATGTACTGCTCCATAACATGACGACTTAATGTGCCGACCAAAGCGGGTCGCTGAGCAACGCTGCGAGTTCTGGCGCAGCTGTGAGGGGAAAAAGATGTGGTCCGCCCGCGATCTCGACATAGCGCGAACCCGGGATCAGCGCTGCGATTGATTGCAGCAGGGCCGGAGGCGTTGACGGATCGAGAGTTCCGGCGACACATAAAGTTGGTACGACCAAGGTCTTGACGCGCTCGACGGCATCATGGGCAGCAAGAGCGCGCCAAGCTCCCGCCCACTTGCGCACATCCGTCGCGGTGAGCACATCGCGCGCGTACCGCACGGCAGGGGTATCGGCCGCCACCATCTCAGGTGTGAACCAGCGGACCAGAGTTGCGTCGATCTGCGACGCAAGGCCGTCACGTTCGGCAGCCTCGGCGCGATCAACGAAAGCCTGCACGCCTTTAGGCATGGTAGCGCAGAGTGCGAGCCGGTTCACTTTGCCTCGGTGGCGAAGCGCCAGTTCCTGCGCGACGGCTCCACCCATCGAGAGGCCCGCGACGGCAGCGGTGGAAATTCCCAAATGATCCATCAGGGCGGCGATCTGGTCGGCAGCATCCGGAATCGTCGTCATGTCAGTCACTGCCGCCAGCGCTCCATGCCCGATAAGGTCTGGGACGATGACGCGCATTGAAGCCGACAGCAATTGGCTGAGCGGGCCGAACACATGACGGTCCAGACCCAGGGAATGAAGCAGGACGATTGGAGACGCGTCGGCTGCGCCAGCCGCATGAAACGCGTGCGGGCGACCCGAGATCAAAACGGTCTGCATCGGATCCTCTTGGCTTCAGGCATTCGGCAACGCGCCGGTAGCGACACGTCCGGCGTTTTCGACGTGCGCGCGGCAAGCGCCTGCGGTCGCGTCTGCATCCCCAGCCATAGCCGCCGACACGATTGTCTCCAGTTCGCGGAAGCTCTCTTTCAAACGACCTGGCTGCGCCATCGTCGTCGCGCGCAGCATCGTCACGCGGCCGTGGATCAGTCGCAGCATCTGTGCGAGAAACGGATTGCGCGCCCCAGTCAACAAGGTTTCGTAGAAGCTGGTTTTGGACGCAAGCCAGGACAGTTGATCCGAAGTGGAGAAGGCTTTCCTGATCGACGTCAGCGTAGCCTTGAGGTCTGCGCGTTCCTGGATCGTCGCTCGCTCAGTGAACAGCCGACCCATTTCCGCTTCAAGTACGGCGCGGAGTTCGTAAATGGAGATCGCTTCCTCGCGCGTGTAGCGCGCCACGATCGGACCTTTGTGCGGAATGATCTGCACCAGACCCTCGGCCTCCAATTGGGTGAGTATCTCGCGGATGAGTGTCCTTGATACCCCCATTTCTTCCTGAAGCTCACGTTCCACCAGCCGATCGCCCGGCTTGAACCGCATCAGGAGGATAGCCGAGCGGAGCCGATCAGCTGCAAGCTGCTTCAAGCTTGCAGGCGCCCGGTCGACCCTCAATCCATTGCCTTCTATGGCGAGCATTGCCGCTTTCTCCGACTCAATCACGGATTCTACAAGCTTGATGTAGCATCGTGTAACACAATGTCCAAATGTCTGACAATCCTATTGACAGGCATTAATCCCATATGTAGCGATGGATCGAAATGGAGCCGAAGACGATGTCGAAGCGCGAATTGCCGGACAGCAATGTTGAGCGCGCCCAAGGGGGCGCGAGGGTGCGGCGAAAGGTGCTGGGCGAAGCCTACGTCGATGCCGGCAAGAAGGCAGCTAATCCTTTCACGCAGCACTTCATCGATTTCACCTCGTCGCAGTGCTGGGGCTACGTCTGGCTACGTGAAGGACTCGATCACAAGACTCGCAGCATGCTCAATGTCGCCATGCTCGCCGCCATGGGGCGCTGGCATGAGTTCGAGGTGCATGTCCGAGGCGCGCTTAACAACGGCGTCACGCAGAACGAGCTTGCGGAGATAGTCCTGCAGGTTGGCGTCTACGCCGGAATTCCGATGGCGTCTGAAGGCTTCCGCCGCGCGAACGACGTTATCACCCGTGTGACGGCTGAGAAGGCCGTCGCGGCCGAATAAGCTCGCAGATCAGGACAAACTGCAAATGCCCATCAAGCACGTCAATGGCACTGACATATGGCACGAGGTCCAAGGGAGCGGGCATGCGCTGATCCTGATGCCTGGTCTCGGGCTCGACCACCGCTACTACCGCTTCGGTGAGCCAATGCTCAGAAGCGTTGCGACGACAATTCTCGTCGATCCGCGCGGCATCGGCCAGTCGCAGAAGGATCACCCCTCGAAGGTAACCTACACAGCTGAACTCTGGGCTGACGACTTTGCAGCCCTCGTCCGTAGCCTTGGCTACAAGCAGGTCGACGTGCTGGGCTCCTCGCTCGGCGGGGCGATGGCGCAGGCCATGGCGCTCAGGCATCCAGATCTTGTCCGCTCCCTCATCGTCATCGGCGCCTTTGCCGATCTCGACCGTGCGGTGGAGATGAATTTCACTCTCCGCAAGAAGATCATCGCCAAGCTTGGAATGGGTGAGGAGATCGCAGAGTTCATGAGTCTTTTCACCCTAACGAGGGAATTCATGGAGACGCCGGAGGGCGACACCGTGATGCAGGCGAACAAGGCAACAGTGCGCTCCAATTCGCCCGAGCTTTACAGCGCCTTCATCGATTCGGTCCTGCGTTGGGGCAAGCGGCACCCGGATAACCCGCCGGGAGAGCCGCTCAACATCGACACTCTCCGCACGCTCCGGGTTCCTACCCTCTGCGTCGCGGGTGACAACGATTACTTCATCCCGTCCTCCTTCACCAAGCGCATCGCCGAGAATATTCCAGGGGCGCTGTATGAAGAGGTGAAGAACGGCGGGCACATCCCCTTCATTGAGAAGCCGCGCGAAACGGCCGATATCGTCATCAGGTTCCTGAAGTCGCTGGGCTGAAACCGGCACGCAGGAAAAACCGTCCAAGGGAGGACCAGAGTCATGAATTCACGCCGCTGGATGCTGGCCGCCGCCGCATCCCTAACCATCATCGCAGCTCCGCCCGCTAGCGCGCAGCAAACGATCAAGCTTACCCTTGCGACCGGCGTTCCGGCGCTTTCTCCCGTGAATATAGAGGCCGACCAAACTTTCGTGAAGGTTGTGAATGAAGAGCTGGCCAAAAACGGCAACCAATTCAGGATCGAATGGACCGTCGGACATGCCGGTTCGATCGTCCGCCTGCCGGCGATCTTTCAGTCCGTCGCCGACGGCGTCGTCGACATGGGTGTTACGACGCAGGCGCTGGAGCAATCGAAGATTCCACTGATGAACGTCGTCTTCCAGGCGCCGTTTTCGACGGCAGATCACAGGGTGGCAAGCCGCGTGCTGGACGAGACCAACGCAGCTGTGCCCGCCATGCGACAGGCTTGGGATCGACAGGGCGTGACCTTCCTAACGTCACTCGCCTTCGACCGCTACATCCTGATGTCGAAGACGCCGCTCAACTCCATCGACGACTTCCGCGGCAAGAAGGTCGGCGGCATCGGTCCGAACCTCAACTGGTTCCGGGCCGGCGGCGCGGTCGGCGTCGTCGCCTCCTTCGCGACGGTCTACAACGACATGCAGTCAGGCGTCTTCGAGGTGATGATCACGGCTCCTATGGGTTCGGTCGCGACACGCCTGCACGAGGTCGCGCCCTACATCATCGAGACCGGAATCGGCTCGATGGCCGTTAACATCATCGTCTTCAACAAGGCGAAGTGGGACGGCCTGCCCAAGCCAGTGCAGGACGCGATCCGCGTTGGCGTCGAGCGCTGGGAGGATGCCTATCTCAAGCGCGTGGACGCGGGCGTTGAGGCAGCCATCGAGACCATGGTGAAGGGTGGCGCCACCGTCATCAAGTGGAATGACGCCGAGCGCAAGCGCTGGGCCGATAGCCTGCCGCCGATCGGACAGGACTGGGCGCGGGAAAACCAGCAACGCAACCCGGCAGCAGGGCAGGTTCTGTCGACCTACATGGACCTGATGCGCAAGAACGGCGTGTCCTTCACCCGCGACTGGGACAAGCCCTGAGATGGCTGGCGAGGCGATCCTGACGACTGAAAGTGCTGCATCCGAGCCGCGCCTGGTAACAGTGTCCGGCGTGATGAACGCCGTCGGCACATCACTAATCCTGTTCCTGATGGCGGTTATGCTGATCGACATCGGCGGCCGTCTCGCTTTCAACCGCCCTCTCGCTGGCGTGCCGGAGATGGTGTCGATGGCGATCGTCGCCATCGTCTTCCTGCAACTGCCGCACGCTGTGGCCTCAGGCGCGATGATCCGGACTGATGTGCTGATAGCAGTTCTCGAGAAATCGCGTCCGAAGGTGGCCGCCTCGATCGAAGTCACCTGCGCACTGGTGGGCGCTGGTGTCTTCGCGGCAATCACCTGGGCCTCGTGGCGGTTTCTGGTTCGGGCATGGGGTAATGAGGACACGTACGGCACGCAAGGACTCTTTGAATTCCCTGAATGGCCGCTTCGCACTGTCGTCGTTCTCGGCGCGGCCTGGACGATGGCGGAATTTCTCAGGATCGCAATGCGACAGGCCCGCCGCTTCACCGCACCACAATCGGAATCCACGCCATGACCGCCATCACTATCGGCCTCGTCTCGGTCACACTGATCCTGCTGCTAATCATCGTTGGCATGCCGATCCCTGTCGCTTTTATCTTTGTGTCGTTCCTTGGCCTTTGGGTCATGCGCGGCGACCTGACGCCGGTGGCCAATATGCTGGCCATCTCAGCGTCGGATGCGATCTCCGAGTACGTTTTCGGCGTCATTCCGCTCTTCGTCTTCATGGGCCTGCTGGTGATGCAGGCGGGGCTCGGCCGCGACAGCTACGCCGTCGCTAACCAGGCCTTCCGCAAAGTGCCGGGCGGGCTCGGCATGTCGACGGTCGGCGGCAACGCCATCTTTGGGGCGATCACCGGCGTTTCGGTGGCTTCAGCCACTGTCTTCACCAAGCTCGCCGTGCCGGAGATGCTGCGCTACGGCTACCATCCGCGCTTCGCGGTGGGCGTAGTCGCGGGCTCTTCGATCCTCGGCATGCTCATACCGCCAAGTCTGCTGTTCATCCTGTTCGGCATCCTCACCGAAACCTCGATCGGTTCGCTGTTTCTGGCGGGCGTGCTTCCGGGGATCATTCTCTCCATGGCCTATTGCGCCCTCATTCTCGGGTGGGCGCGCTGGCGGCCGGCGCATGTCGGTCGCGGCCGCGAGGTTGCCAGCGAGCTAATGTCGTTCAAGGAGCTGATGAACCGCATCCTGCCGATCACAGCGCTGATCGCGCTGGTTCTGGGCGGACTCTACGGCGGATATGTCACCGCGACGGAGGCGGGAGCGGTGGGCTGCGCAGGCGCGCTCGCCATCGCACTCCTCAAGCGGACGCTGACCTTGCGTAATTTTTGGACGCTGATGCTCCAGACCGGCGCGATCACCACGGCGCTCCTCATCCTCATTATCTCGGCCAATCTCTACAGCCGCATGTTGGCACTCACCGGCCTGCCCATGCAGATGGGCGAATGGTTTCAGACGCTGGGGCTGGGCGTTTACAGCATGCTCGCCATCTTCGTCGGAATCCTGCTGGTGCTGGGATGCATCATGGATTCGGCTTCCATTCTGTTCCTGACGATCCCGCTGGTATTGCCCGTGTTCAAGGCACTCGGCGTCGACCTTGTCTGGCTCGGTGTCATCACCATCATCACCGTAGAGATTGGCCTCTTGACCCCGCCCTTTGGAATGGCGGCCTTTGTCGTCAAACAAACGCTCGATGACAAATCGATCACGTTGACCGACATCTTCATAGGAGCCGCACCCTTCGCGTTGACGATGCTTGCCGTGGTCGGCCTGGTCATTGCGTTTCCATGGATCGCAACGGGACTGGCGCGATGACGCTACCGGTTCTCGAACTCATCCATCTCAAGGCGCTAATCGTGGCAGGTCTCGCCGCGTGGCTATCGCTTGCTGTCACAAACAACATCTTAGACTTCGGCACCAATCGCTTTCTGCTGTCGAAAACAACGACAATGCAGGAACTGAAGGACGACGCCAATCTTGGCCGTGGCCTCATTGGTCGCGCGGTGGAGGGGCTCGGTTATCCGGGGATCATACTCCGCATCGTGATCGTCCTACAGATTGCCATTTCCCTGCTGCTTTGGCGTGGCGCTGTGCATCTGGCCATGACAACCGATTATCGTTTCGCGATTGGTGCAGCAAATCTCGGACTCGCAGCTTTTCTATTGCTCTGGTTCTGGTTTCTCATTGGCGGGCTCTACTATGCTTATTGGATGAAAATGCTTCCGGTTCAGCAAGTGCACTTCACACTCGTCATCATCACGCTTGGCGCAATGATCCTCGTGAACATGCCTTGATGCCCAAGGTCGTCGAGCGAAAGGGAAAAGACATGAACATCAATTCCATGAAGTTCTACATTGACGGCGCATGGGTAGACCCAGCCGTGCCAGCCGTACGCGACGTGATCAACCCCGCGACTGAGGAGCCATGTGGACGGATCAGTATGGGTACCGCAGAGGATGTAGATCGAGCCGTCGTGGCGGCGCGCCGCGCGTTCATCTCCTTCTCGCAAACAAACCCCGAGGATCGCATCGCGCTGCTCTGCCGCATAGTGGACGGCATGGAGGCGCGCGCCGACGAACTAGCAGCAGCTATGACGCGCGAGATTGGCACGCCGATCACCTTCGCCCGAAATGTTCAGTTTGCGATGGGTGTTGCGCATTTCCGCGAGATGATCGAGGTGCTCGGCTCATACCGCTTCGAAAGCGTCATGCATGGCTCGCTCATTCGCCGGGAGCCGATCGGCGTGTGTGGCCTGATCACGCCTTGGAACTGGCCGCTTAACCAACTGACAGCGAAGGTTGCGCCGGCCATCGCCGCGGGCTGCACTGTTGTCCTGAAACCAAGCGAGATTTCGCCGCTCAGCGCGATTATCTTGACTGAAATCATTCACGAAGCCGGTACGCCTAAGGGGGTTTTCAACCTCATCAACGGCGACGGTCCAGGCGTTGGCGAGCCCATCGCTGCCCATGCCGACATCGATATGGTATCATTCACTGGTTCGACTCGCGCTGGAGTCCTTGTCGCGCTTGCTGCAGCACCCACCGTCAAACGGGTATGCCAGGAGCTTGGCGGCAAATCGCCAAACATCATCCTGAAGAGCGCCAACCTCATCGTAGCTGTGCCCGCGGATGTATTGCGCTGCTTCGCCAACGCCGGACAGTCCTGCATCGCTCCGACGCGCATGCTTGTGCACCGCTCGCAGCGGGATGAGGCTGTGGCGCTCGCCAAGGCAACCGCCGAACAGGTGCGCGTCGGCGACCCAGCGGACCCGGGAACCCAGATGGGCGCGCTTGCGAACAAAGCCCAGTTCGAAAAGGTCCAGGGCCTGATCGAGCAGGGCATCGCCGAGGGCGCAACACTTGTGTGCGGCGGACCGGGACGTCCCGCAGGCTTCAATCGCGGCTATTTCGTCAAGCCTACCATCTTCGCTGACGTCACGCCTCAGATGACCATCGCGCGCGAGGAGATTTTCGGGCCGGTGTTGTCAATGATGACTTACGACACTGACGACGAAGCCGTCGCCATTGCAAATGACACATCCTATGGCCTTGGCGGGTATGTCTCAGCCGGCACAATCGAAGAAGCGCGTGAAGTCGGTCAAAAGATCCGCGCCGGCCGCGTTTTTCTGAATGGTGCCCCTGCCAACACGAAAGTTCCGTTTGGCGGCTACAAGCAGTCAGGCAACGGCAGAGAGCATGGGGTCTTCGGGTTCGAGGAGTTCTTAGAGATCAAGGCGATGATCGGCTTTCAAAGCGCCTGAACGTGGATTTGTTGAGTTCATTCACCGCTGAATCAGCGCGAACCCAGTCACAGCTACCAACTGCAAACCAGGAGACCATCATGCGCAAGTCCATTTTAGCAGCAGCTTCGACAATAGGAATTCTCATGACGATGATCAGCGCGAACGCACAGAACAATCCGTCCAATCTGCGGGCGGTGAACCCTCCCGGACCGGCCATCCCCGGCATTTCATCTGCCGTATTGGCCAATGAAGGTAAGATGCTGTTCCTGTCGGGCCACGTACCGTTCAATGAGAAAGGGGAGATTCCGGCAGGACTGGAAGCGCAGCTGCGAACTGTCTTTCAGAACTTATCAGCGACGCTCAAGGCGGCCGATACCGATTTCAAATCCGTTGTTCGCGTGACCATTCTGGTCAAGGACTACAATCCATCGATGCTCTCGACGATCCGCAAGGTCCGCGACGAGTTTGTCAACGCCAGCCTCCCACCTGCGAGCGCGCTCATCGGAGTGGCTAGTCTCTTCCATCCCGACGTCTTGGCAGAAGTCGACGCCATAGCCGTCATCAAGTGACCAGCCGGGTGCATCCAAGGCCTGACGTGAGTGCGATAAGCACTGATGCGCTCACCGTGATACTCGGCTTCCGGCCTTCACGTTCGAAACTTGGATGCGTTTGGAGAAGGCAATCTTGGAGCGCGTCTGGTGGGTGTCGCTGATGTTCCAAAACAGTGATTCTTTATGCGCCACATCCGCCTTAGGATTGGCCAACAGCACAGCACAAGATTGTGCCGCTGATGCGGTTCTGGAGTTATAGCAACTGGCTTCTGTGATGCTCGGAGCTGTGCGCAAAAATGTCGATCATGCAATTTCCGGCGAAAAATTTCTGGAGACTGTGCGAGCCGATACAGCTAGCAGCGCCGCGGCGACGGAAGAGCTAAACGTTTCGTTTGACGAGATTCAGCGTCAGGCGGATGTCTCCCTTCATGTAATCAGGCAGGGGCAGGAAACGCTGACCAAAGTCGGTGTAGCGGTGGCTACCCTGAGTAGGGAAACAGACAGGATCGAGAGCGTATTGCGCATGATCACTAGCGTCTCAGGTCAAACACGTCTTCTTGCGCTGAATGCGACCATTGAAGCCGCCCGTGCTGGTGAAGCAGGGCGCGGCTTCGCTGTCGTCGCGAGCGAGGTAAAAGCGCTTTCTCTTCAGACGGAAAATGCGGCTGGGGAGATATCGCAACGGATTGAGGCCGTCCGTTTGGCAACAGTCGGCGTGTCCGACCACCTGAAAGAACTGACGATCAACTTCGGTGAAATTCAAGCGAGTGGCACAAACGTTTCGAGCGCTGTGACCCGACAGGCATCTGCAGCGCAAAGCATTGCGTCATCAACTGCAGGGATCACCGCCACCGCCGACCAGCTCTTTCAGACCATGATCGGAATGATGCAGAGCTTCAGAAAAGCCGAATCGGCCTGGCAGAGGGTTACCGAAATCACCAATGGAGCAAATCGAAGACCGCTATCGAAAGTAAGTACTAACCCGTGATGATCGCTTGGTTTCGACCGCAACGAGGGTTGCATCACCGCGGCGATATCGTTGATGGCTATCAAAGAAAAATGCGGAATCCGTCACGCCAAGGTCATATTGTCTGACAATATGATTGCATCACTATGTTACAGGAGATTTGTAATGCAGTTCAACCGCAGAGGAATGTTGATCATGAGCCTTTCCGTGACCGCACTTCCCGTCTCCTCAGCTGACGCTTCCCCAACGTTTGGCATTGTTCCAAATGGATTTAGCAGAATTGCACGAACGGTCGGTGCTATGGACGGCGAGGCGGTGACGTTGGTCCGACACATGCCCACTAGAAGCGATAGTCTCGGATTGGGTGGACCACATGTCAGCGTGGTCACCAATGTTCAAGGTGTTACCAAAGGCTTCACACGGATGGATCCAGCCCTTGCGGGGCGTCAGCTACCTTCAGCTTCCGCTGCGCGTCGGACAGCTATCACGATTTTAGAACGCTCCGCACCTGATCTCCTGCTCCGCCACGAAATCAATTGGGTCAAGCAACACGACGAACGGATCACAGTGTCCGGGCGCGAGATCACGATCTCAGGAATGAAAGTAAAGTGCCGCAATCTTGCCGATGGAAAGTATTTCTGGGTCATCGTCGGATCGGACAGCGAACTTGTAACGTTTGAACGCGATATCATCTGGAACTTCGCGGCTGGCTACCGTAAGACACAGAAGTGGCTACATGATACTTGGCTGAAAGATACGAAAATTGCGGGATTTTCTTAGAATTCTGCCGTCCGTTTCGGTTCTTAGGGATCAGCAGTGCGACAATCTTGAGGTAGCAAGCCTGTCTTCGGCACTCTCGCTTCTTTACTTGGTTCAAGCTTGGTAACGTGCAGCCTGCTTATGGCATTTTTTTCAGCGGACATTGAACCACACACGCGATTGGTTACCGTCTGCGCTGCGCACATCGAAATAATACGGCCGCTCGTTGCGGGCTCGCGGCGCATACTCGATGCAAAGTTCGCCTGAGCCGACCGCGCCGCCGTTGTCACCACCACTGACCGGACACTGGATCTGCCCGTCCGGCACACTGGCCTGAAGCGGACGACCGGACGATTGGGCTGGAACCCGCCTAGCGCACAGATCATTGCCACCTGATTGCAGAGAGGCGCTGACACCACTGTCACCGCCGCCCGCATTGCCGCTGGTCTCCTGCCAGCCTGAGGGGCAGGGCTGGTAGGGCTCGTAACCGGGCGCACCCGTGCCGGCCGCCGTGCAGACTGGCCAACGGAAGCGGACGCTGCGCATCATGGCGTAGAGCTGGTTCATCACGGGCACACAGTAGGGAATCGACGGCCAGGACGGGTTGCTGGCAGCAGCGCAAAGCAGAACTTTGCACCCGAATTCCGCTTCCTGGGCCTTTGCAGCAGAATTGACGCTGATCGTGAGGATAGCGCTAACGGAGAGAACCAAGCTGGACCTGCGCATGCTCACCTCCACCACAACCGTGCGCCTCGGGAACACAGCGCAACACAATGCAAAGTTCATTATAGTGACTGGAATCACAGATGGTCAATGTGCCGTTGAACAGCCACGAAGATCCGCTATACCGCTTTAGATTGTAGGAACTGACTTCGAAACGAAGGTTGATATATTGCTTTTCAATGGCTTAGCGATAGAGCGCGAAGACGCCGGCCTCCCGAATTCCATCGACTCATTGGAAGGATTGGGACAATATGGGCACGGGGCAACGCATGATTTGGGCTTGAAGACATGAACATGACGGAATTGCTCGGGCGCGACGGGGAGCGCTTCGTGCATTTGTGGCTGATGATCCGGTTGCATCAGATCTCGAAGCGTCACGATACTTTTGAGGCTTTCCTGCAAAGCTCGGGGATTTCGAAGGGCACGCTGTGGAAGTTGATGCGCGGCGAGGGCAATCCGACGATCAGCCTCTTGCAGCGCATCGCCGACAGCCAGCAGATAAGCTTCATCGAACTGCTGGGCCTTGATCCGGAGAACGTGAAGGCGGATCTGGAGAAGGTCGGCATCGACGCCGAACAGCTGGCGTCGTTCTCCAAGGGCGAAAAGCGCACCCGGAAGACGCTGGCGAAGATGCTCGAGAAGAGCGGTGCTTAAACCGGTTCGGGTGAGCCCTGTCTGCCAAAATCAATCATCGCCTACTGCCGACTCCAGAGGCTGAATATCCCCTGTCGTTCCAGATCGCGTGAATACGCTTCGCGATCCTCCCGATCGCGGATTTCCCGTGCGGCCTTGTCCTGTCGGTCGGACCTGTCGCGAGCAGTCTCGTCGAAGGCGGCCTGATGCGCCATTTCCAGAGCTGACGGCGAAACATTCCTGCCGGACACGATGGGCGGTGCGAACGCGACCTGACGCCAAACCCAGGCGATGATGAGCGGCGGCAGATAGAGGATCGCGAGAACGGTGAGCAGCGTGGCCGTGAACCTTAACTGGAGGTCAGGTTCGAAGGCGAAGCCGACTAGGATGAATGCGGGCAGGACGACGATTAGCCAGCGCATGAGCGCGAGATATGCAAGTGTCGCAGCCGCAAGGGCAGCGACGGCCACAACGATCATCCCGCTCCAAAGAAAGAAATCTGCTGCCGTCATTCTTTTCCAACCTTTCCGTCACCTCGGTTTTGCGTCGTTTTGGCTGTTCACTGCCCTTGCTGTCAGACCTGTCCGACACCGACCACGACATCCGTCGCAGCCGGGGCAGGGGGCGTCGCCGCCACCGGGGTGCGCCCACTCGGGAAATCCCCCGGTCCCATGATGCACTGGGCCTGTCCGTCGCAACCGGTCGGCGCGGCTTGACCGGGCTGGTTCAACGACGCGAGCCGCCGCGTCACGTCGCCGGTCCAGTTCTGCCGTTGAACCTCCGTGCTGCCATTGTAACGGTCGGCGAGGCAGCGGATGTTTTGGTCGCCGCCGCAACTGCGGATCGCGTCGCGTAGCGTGAGCATGCCGCCATTAATGTTGTCAGAGAGGATGCCCCGGTCCATGCCATAGCCGCGCCCCGTGGCCTGCGTGAGCTGCATCGGTCCCTGTACGCCGGTCGGTGATCCCGCGCAGGCTGACATCGCGCCTTCATGGGCCGAGACAGCTAAAGCCAAGCGCGGATCGACACCATAGCGACCAGCGGAATCGACAATCATGCCTGCGATATTGGGATTGCGCGCCATGATGTCCTGCGTAGAGCCATACGCCGGCAGCCCGAAGCTGTTGGGGCAGAGGTCGGTCAGGCGCGTGCGCTGGGTGAGATCGCAGGATTGCGCATCGCGCGTGTAGCTGTTGGCGGCTGCCGGGAGTGACGCAAAGCAGCCCAAAAATGCAACTGACAAGGCGGCGACCCGGGATCTCATCGCTGCACCGGGCAGAAGCGGAAGATCGAACCGTTGATCGAGAAGGACCGCCGGTCGATCCGCTTATAGGCCCATCTAAGGGTCTCGCGGGTGCTGGCGTCGCCGCCCTCCATGCAGGTGACGGCGTAGTTGTCACCGGAGCGTCTGGCCGCTTCCAGAATGCACTGCACGCCCTTGTTGCCGAACTGGTGGCCATCGAAGCTGAGGATCGCGGGGGAGGGCGCTTCGGTGCAGGGGAAGTCTTTGATTACATAATCGCCTCGCTCAAGATCGAGCGCCTGGGCGGCGGCGGGAGGCGGCATGGCGGCGAGCAGGGCGCAAGTGGCGAGGGTTGTGAGGCACATGGCGGCGGTCCTTTCCTTGGGATGGGCAGCAGCTTCCGCCGCAGCAGGACGGATCGCGGTCAAGGCCGCGCCGTGAGGCGCGCCGGAGGGTGAGCCTTGATCGGGCGGCCGGCTTTCGCGGCATGCTGCCAGCCCCAGGAACAAGGACCGCCCGGAGGGACGGGACCACTTATCGAGTCTCTGCCAGGTCATGACGGTCCTCCTCGGATGGCGCAGCTGCATCAGCCGCCGCGCGGAATGGGAATGACGAGGTCGCACCCCGCGATCGCCTGTCCGCCGATCACGAGGCCGGTGCGGATGGTGCGCGTTACGAGGTCGTAGGCGGCGTAGGACCCGGCCTCCCTGTCCGAGGTGAAGGCGCGGCGCGGGTCCCCGAATTCCAGGAAACAGCCCTCGCCAGCGTCGAGCACGCTCCCGATCCCGCCGCTTTGGTTTTGACCGTAGATCGCCAGGCGCATCGGACACCGCTTGACGGTGACCTGGGCCCGCTCGACGCGCTGGAGTGTCTTGCAGGCACTGACCGCGTTGAAGACCGAAAGGACCACGACCTTCGTTGGTGAGCGGATGACAAAGGCGGACGCGACGGCTGGGGCGTTGCCAGCGGCAAAGCGTGCGTCGCCAGCGCGGGCGTAGTGCTCGTTGTTGGCGCTGAGCCTGTCAGCCCAGATTTCGGCGTAAGACCTCGAAGCGTCGCTCGGTAGGCGTAGGTCCGCATAGGTGATGTCGCGCCAGTCAAACGGCCCGGAATTCTGCGCGAACGCTATCGTCGGCGCTCCGCAAGCGAGCCCGGCGACCATGAAGGGAAGCGTGGTTCGAAAGCCTGACATATGTCCAACAGTATATTATAATGAACTTCTAATGTCGAGCGAACAATCACCTCTTGGAGGACAGGGCGCAGACGAGCGGCTGGTCAACCTCGACCTCCTGCGCAATATCGCCGCGCTGATGGTCTGCCTGTCGCACGCGCCGTTCTTCCTTGTGTCGGCCGGGGCCGGCACGTCGTCAGGGACTGCGTCGTGGCTCGCAATCCCGGCGCTGGGCGTCGGGGTTGACTTGTTCTTCGCCATCTCCGGCTTCGTGGTCGCGTTATCGCTCGACGATCTACAGCGGCGGTGCTTCGATGTCGGACGCGCGGCCTGCGCCTTTTATCTCCGGCGGCTTGGGCGGATCGTGCCGCTGGCTTGGACGGTGCTGTTAGTCATTGCCGGAGTTTTCGTCGTAATGCCGCGCGCCGTGCGGGACATGGCGCTCCCCTGGGCCGATCTCATCAGCGCTGCGACCTTCACCGCGAACGGGCATTTCGGGCGATGCTTTGCAGGCGGCAGCGGTTGCGGCAGCGCCAACCTCCTGCATCACACCTGGTCGCTGGCCATCGAGCTGCAGTTCTACGCGGTGGCACCGCTCCTGTTCCTGTTGCCGATCCGGGCCTTGCGGGTCCTGACATTTGGCGTCCTGTTCATCGGCATCTTCTTTCTGCGGCCATGGCAGACGAGCCTAGGCTGGGCGTTCCGGATCGAAGCGCTGCTGCTCGGTTTCTGGATCGGGCGGGAGTGGGTGACACGCGCGGGCTGGTGCTGGCAGCGCCATGTTCCGCCGCTGCAATGGATTGAGCTGATCAGTATTCTCGTGGTGATGGCGCTCCTGCCGCGTATCATGACAGGCCCATTGAGTGGTTTGGCTATTGTCGGTGTCGCCGCGCTCACGGGCTGGATCGTCGTGCGCAGTGCCCTGTCGCCAGCGTTGGTCACGAACGCATTGGGCTCACGCGTCGGGCAAAGCCTCTGGGCCTCATCCTATGCGATCTATCTGATCCACCCACCGATCATGATCGGTATCGGCTGGAGCGGCGCGCCCGAGTTGATCGGGTTCTGGCCTGCGCTGGCTCTGTCGATGATGATCGTGATCTTTGTGGCTCGGTGGCTGACGCGCACGATCGGCGATCCAGTCTATCGTGCGGCGCAAGCATTTACCGACCGGCATCTGTTGAAGGAGCGGTCCGCATGAGCGACGAAACGCCGGACAAACCGCGAGCCTTCACGATAATCCTGCCCAAGGGCATGGAGTGCGATGCGGCGATCAAAGCGCTGGGCGAGCGCTACATTGCTGCGGCGGGTGGCGATCCCGTTATGGCGGTCCTGCTGGCCTGCCAGGATGTGATCTGGCTCAGCGATGGAGCCAGCCACGGCCTGACGCGCGGGCGCAAGCTCGCCGTCGATGAGGTCTAGGTGCGGTCCCCGAACGGGTTCCAAGATCGGCGCGGGGACGGCTCAGGGTTGAGCCACGGAACGGGGGCGGTTGGCGGATCGGGCTCGTGCATGCGCCAGGCCTGTCGATGAAAGTAGAAGTTGATCGGCGCGCGCCAAAGCCGAAGCCCGGCGTCATCCAGGAACTCGGTCGCACACAGAACGACGGGACCACGATAACGCACCATCCGCCCTGTCTGGCCATCGAGCGCGCCGGGCCGGCAGGCGAAGAGCCGTACGCTGGTGGCGGTATAGGTCGGGCCCGTCTGCATGGCGGGCAGCGCAGGGCCTTTTACGACGCTTGAGAAACGAACAACCGACCACTGCGAGCGCAGGAAAGCGTTCTGCGCCTGCGGCTGGGTCGGATAGGCGACGCGTTCCGTCAGGACCGGCGCAAAGCTGGAACGATCAGGGGCATATTCCAATCTGCCGGAGCGAACCTGTTCCGGCGTGTAGAGGGAATCGCGGGCAGGTGTGGCCGTCACGATCGCCAGCGGCGCGAGCGGCTCCGGCGGCGCGGCACATCCTGCCAGCCAGATGCTGGTGATCACGAACAGGGCACATCGATGAACGGTCAGCATAATGAACTGATAGACCAGATGCTGGCAAAACGGAAGGTCTGCTTGACCGTCACGGCTGTGATGGCTTGTGGTCCGGCTGCGCGGCCTGACGCTGCCGGTAGGCCCAGGGCATTTCGAAGGTCGAACCCCACAGCCCGCGCGAGTTGCGTTTCGCTTCGGCTTCAACGCCCTTGTAGAGTTCGATGAGCGGTCCACTCTCGGCCACATCGACCACCGCCGAGCCGGTGCGCAGCAATTCCAGCGCCATATCGGGAAAGTCGTTGCTGGCGCAACGGGCCTGCCGGATGCCGGCCTTCTCCGCGACGGTATTGCACGCCACCCATTTGTTGAGCGTCGTCATCATCAGCCACGCCAATGGAACGACATCGCACGGCCAGCGCTGCGGACCGAGATCCGCGAACTGACCGATCTCACAGGTCTCGATGCCGTAGAGACGGTATGTTGCGCCCGTGCCCACATCCCTGAATGTGCGGCCATCCAGCACCGAGACCCGCATCGGCGTGCGCTGGACGGTTTCGCGGGGGGTGTAGACCGTCGGTGGTGCAATGGGCGTTGCTGCAGTGGTTGGCGGCTGCGTGGATGGCGGTGAGGGTTGCGCATGGCAAGGTGCCATCGCCGCCAGGGTCGCGCAAAAGGCGATTATGCTCGCTGTCCTCATCATGACGCTGGCTGACCGGGCAGGCTTGCATTGGTTGGACTGGTATTTTTGGGGCTTGCAGTCGCGGGACTTGCATCTTTGGGGCTGGCGTCTGTCACGCTGGCATCCATCACATTGGAGCGCAACCGCCGGAGCGGCAGGCTTGGCCGCCCTTCAGTCACATCGCAGCGCCAGACCGGGATGCCCTTGTCTTCAAGCGCCTTCATCGCATGAGCCTCTGCATCCGTCGGCTGCTCGTCGATCAGGAAGATGGCGGTGCCGGTATCTCCGGTGTCGGTCATCAGGAGTGATGCGATCGCATTGTCCTGCCCGTAGTCGAGACCCTTTAGATACGATCGTCCGTATTCATCGCAGGCCGTGAGCAGGCGGTATTCCGCCATCGAGCCGAACGGGATCCAGTGTTGGGTGGTGGCTACCATGGCGAGGTTGATGATGGAGAGCACGTCGCCCTCGCCAACGGTGACGACAGCGCACGCCACGACATGCCCTGCACCGCGCGGACCGGTCATCAAGCCGGTGATCCGCTCCAGCGCCTCGAGGAAGGGTTTTTGGATGTCAGGCTTCAGGGCAAAGCTGCGCTGCGGCAGATGCTTGAAGGTCAGATGGCATTCGTGGGGTTGGCGCGTGTCGATGTCCTTGAGCTCAGCGAACAGCATGATCGAGCGCTTCTCGGCCCCTGCCTTACGCTCGATGGCGCGCCAGTCCCGGAACAGTTCGTCCTTGTGCTCGAGGCTGAAGATGCGCGGCGCGAAGCTGAAGGCAGCAAGGTCACGGTAGCGCGAGGTCGTCTGCGCCCGCATGGTTTCGAGGATGCGGCCACGCATCACGTTCCAGCTGCGCTTGCCGTGCAATCCCTTGTGCATTGTGGTGAGCTCTGCCGCCTCCAGCACATGATGCAGGAAGCCCAGAAGTGACAGGCGGGCATAGCGCTTGCGGGGTTTTGACGGATCGCCCGGCTTCACCGCCTCGTCGGTCGGGGCAGCTTTGTCTTTGTGCGACAGCGGGAAGGCGAGGCGCAGCGTATGGTGAGCGCCATCATCATCGGTGCGGATGGCGCCGCCCAAGTGATCGGCGCGGCCCGACAATCCCTCCGGCGCCTCGTAGTGTTTGCAAGACGGCGCGTGCTCATGGCCGCGATCGGGCATGCGGCGCAGAATATAGAGGTCCTGCCCGTTGGTCCTTTGGCCATTCGCCCTTCGGCTATGGGCACCGTCACCAAGGGCATTCTGGCCCTCAATTGTCCGCCGCTCGATTACCATTGGCAGCTTGGCGCTGAAGGGACGGCAGAGGCAGAGCGGGCGGACACCGTCGCGATGGGCGCGTTTGAGCGCCGCCGAAAGCTCGGCGTCGTCATCGGCATAGGCGCGGTTGTCGATCTCGTACGGGGCCATGGCGCATCATCATAGCCCAATCGGTCACTATAATGAACGATAAAAATGCAACGCATAGGAAAGCCGGTTCACCTCAGGCGAACTGCACGAGGTCCCAGAGGTTGCCGTAGAGGTCTTCAAACACCGCAACCATGCCGTAATCCGCCGCTTTTGGCTCCCGGACGAAGCTGATGCCCTTGGCACGCATGGCCTCATAGTCCCGCCAGAAATCGTCGGTCTGCAGAAACAGGAACACGCGCTCTCCGGCCTGGTTTCCGATGAAGGTTTCCTGCGCAGGTTTCGAGGCGAGCGCCAGCAGGATCGACGTGCCCGTCGAGCCGGGCGGGGCCAAAAATCAGACAATGCTTGCACCCAGCGCTTGTCCTGCTCAATCTGGTACTCGTCCTTCACGAGGGTGAAGCTCAGCTTCTCCGTGAAGAAGCGGATCGCTTCATCGTAGTCCCGGACAACAAGGGCAATTTGGGCGATGGACTGTCGCATGTGCCACCAGGGCTAGCGCTGTTACAACGAACCGCAAGCCGCCATGGGGCAAGTCGCGGCAATGGCACAGAAGCCACCGGAGATGGTAGCGGCCAGCGGCTTCCATGCGAATGCGCGGTTGTGCGGCGCGTCACGTTCGCCCGGCAATGAGGTCCGCAGCCTTGGAAGCTGCAGCGGCGGCGGCAAAGATCGCCTTGTCCGAGGATTTGAGGAGCTTGACGTAGCCTTGGATGTATTGGGCATGGTCTGCCCGGACATCATTGGTGAGGCCGGTCTCCGCGCAGAGGAAGGCGGCGGTCAGTTCGGCGACCAACTCCTCGAAATGATAGTCATGCTCGCCCCAGCGGCCGAATGTTCGATTGAGGCGGCTCTCGTGGCCGGTCCAGTGACCCAGCTCATGAAACAGAGTGGAATAGTAGGTCTCGCGCGGGGTACTGGTGGCTGTGCCGACGAAGCGTGCTCGTTCAGGAAGATGGATTTCGTCCTTGGATGGGATGTAGCAAGCCCGCTCGCCACCGTGATGGACAGCAGCGCCCGTGTCCGCCACGAGCTTGTCGATGGCCTCGTCGGTGTCGAAGAGCGGCGCCTCGGGAATCGTGATCTTCGCCCCGTCGACTTGATCGGCGTTGAAGACATGGCTCGCCCTTGCGTAGAGCACCTTGCGGTCGGTGTCGTCGTCATCGTCTTTCAGGTCGAGCTGCTTGTAGAAGACGATCAGTGTGCCCTTCTCGCCATTTCGGACAGAGGCACACGCCTTCTTCCACTGCTCGAAGGTGGCCCAGAGGTCGGTGGTGTAGCTGCCAGCCATGCCGGCGATCCAGAGCGACAGAACATTGACGCCCCGATAGGTCTTCTGGGTGGTGGCGTTCCGGGGCGTGCCCTTGGTTTGAACCCACGGCATCCTGAATGTGCCTGCGCCTTGCTCGATCGCCGCGATGATCTTGTCGGTGATCGTCTGGTGAATGTTGAAGCTGGTCATCGCGTGAGTCCTCCAGCGGGGACCGTCCCCGCGGGAGC
>JBOFFB010000246.1:0-1894 GCA_051648385.1 Allobosea sp. | reverse complement strand
GCTAGCGACCATAGTGCCATTGCCACAGGCGGCAACGACGAGACGTGGCCTTTTGCGGGGTCGTGGCGGAAGGGGTGAGCTTCCGGCATGATCTCCCAAGCGTCGCTTTCACTTGCTGCTGGAGGCCTTAACCCTTCGGTAGGCTCTTCCGTCCATCCGGTCATAGACAAGACGCTTGTTCTGGATGTCGAACTTACAGGTCATGAAGCCCTCCATGGGGCCGCCGATTGCGGCAGTGAAGATCACAGGCGCCATAAGCGCGATGACGTCATCAGGAGGAACGCTCAGCAGTTTGACCATCGTTTCGTTTCTGCGTCGTGTGGCGAGAATGAACTTGCCAGTCATTTTCACGGTAGGGTTCTCTTTGGCTATACGGGCTCGGCATTCGTTCGCTGCCAAAGGGAGTTGATCGCGAGCAAAGGGCTGAACCTTTCCACCGAGAGTTTCCTGAACTTTCACGACGTGATTGGATGGCACGGCACTCGTGAGGGCGAGCCACGCGCCGGCAACTGCAAGGAGCATTTTCAGGCCTCAGATATTGCGAAGTGGGCGTAGTCTTTGGTCGTCGTGGTTTCGGCGGCGGGGGAGGCGGAGCGGATCGCGGACAGGCAATCTTCCATTTTCAGCCGTTTACCGAGACTTCTTGGCGGAAGGGGTGAGCTTCTCACTTAGAAATTCTTTTCGCATCAGATCGTTTCAGAAGTCAACAAAACAAGGGCTTTCTCGAATATCCACCTTGTCGAGAGTCACCAAATCGACTCCAATCATTTCGTGAAATTGCACGCTAAAGCTGGGGTTGGTGCTGGGGCCATGAATCGAACTATCAACCGTCTTCCACCCAACGTTCACACCAAGAAACTGACGCCAGGTAGGCATGCTGACGGCGGCAATCTCTATCTGAGCATTTCGCCGGCAGCCGGAATTGGCCGCAGAGCCAGTTTTTCAGGTCGGCAGTATTCGGCAACGCACCGCATGTGTGGAACCTCAACAACCGAGCAATCACGGCGTCGTTAACCTGGAAGGCTTCCAATTTGGGCACGTATGTGAGATTTTGTATTCATGTACCGCCAAATCACCATGCGCCAGCTCGTTGCGATCGTTATGATCGCAGGTCTGGCATTGGCCCCGTTGTCCCGGCCCGTCATGGCGGAGTCGCCGCCGACTGGGGCGATGGCCGCGATGTCGCACGATATGGCGGCGACGGCAGACGAAATGGCAAACGATATGCCGTGCTGTCCATCGAAAGCTCCATCCTCGTCCGGTTGTGAAAAATGCCTTCTGATGGCGGCCTGTATGGCCACAGGCTTCACCGTCGTGCAGATATCTACCTTGGCTCAGTTTCCTGCTATTTCCAGCCGAACTGCACAGCCGAAGGATGATTCCTGGCTCCAGAGCTTGGCTCATACACCTCCCGACCATCCTCCTCGAATCCTGATCTGATCGGCGCTTGAGCGCCGGCTCACTGCCGCGTGGCCTTCAGGCTGCGCGGATAAACGCATGCCGCCTTGCGGCTGATCAGAATATTGAGGATTTCAAAATGAAGACGTTCAAGTCCACTCGCACCATTGGGGCTGCGCTCATCGGCGTTGCCATGACCGGATGGGTCGCCACTATCGCCCGAGCTGAAATCAAGGATTACGAGTTCCAACTCGTCGATCAGACCGTCAAGGCAGGTCCGGACAAAACCGTTACGATCCGGCTTGTCAACAAGACCACCGGCAAGCCGGTGCCGGATGCGGTGATCTTCGCGACCCGTCTCGACATGGCTCCGGACGGTATGCAGGAGATGGCGACCAAGATCGTGCCCGCGCCGGGCGCGGAGCCGGGCAGCTACAAGTTCAAGGCGACGTTCGGGATGGCGGGCCGATGGCTCCTCTCGCTCGGCGCGAAAGTG
>JBOFFB010000245.1:0-8537 GCA_051648385.1 Allobosea sp. | reverse complement strand
GGCCTCGGTCCATGGCATGGTCTTCTCCGCAGTTCTTCGCAAAACCACGGAATCACACGCCACGAGGCCGCTCAACCCCTCACGGTAGCGGCGGCCAAGGTCCTCAAATCGTTGATCTCATTTCGAGACGGGCTCTGAGTAGTACGGATGAGGCAACTTCAGTCGGGTGCAGCGACATGGCCGTTGGGCAGGAGCTCTAAGCTGCCGACCGCCAGCCGAGCTTTCCAGAGAATTCCGCGGCAGCCGTCGTCAGTGCGGCAATGACGATTTGCTCATGCGCAGTCGAAAAACGCGACACAGACGTGGCCACCGACAAGGCTCCAATAACCTGACCAACGGCGTTGAAGACTGGTTTGGCTATGGCGACGATGCCAGGAATGTTCTCCTCGCGAGCGTAAGCGATGCCTGTAAGCCGGATCTCATTCAGTTCAGCGCGAATAGCGACGGGGTCGGTCTTCGTTGCTGCGGTTAGCGGCAGCAGCTTTGATGCTGCGATGATGGAGTCCCGCTGGTCCGGCGGCAGGAAGGCGAGGACCGCCTTCCCCGTCGCCGAGCAATACATCGGTCCACGCTCGCCGATCTGCAGCGAGTGCGCCAACGGTAGCGGCATGCTCTCAGCACAGATGATGACATAGTCGGTACCCTTCGGAATGCCGAAAGCGGTAAATTCGCCTGTCTTCTCGAACATGGCGGACACAATGGGCTGCCCGACCTTCACCAAATTGAGATTGCGCAGATAGGCTTGGGAGAGCGTCAGGATCTGGGAGCCAATGCCAAACCGGGCGGTCTCTGCATTGAAGATGAGATATCCGCGCGATACGAGATCCTTGAGGAGGGCGGTGAGGCTCGACTTGGGGATGCCGAGCGCGGACGAAACCTGGGTATGCGTGGACCCGTTCTTCTGGTCCGCGATGAACTCCATGATGTCGAGAACGCGCAAGGCTGATTTGGTCATGCGGATTTACTGCATCAGAACATCGAATTCGGCAACCACAGCGATAGCGCAGGAAAGGCTAGCAGAATAGCTAGGATCAAAACCTCAAGGATCACAAACGGCCAAATACCCTTGATCACGTCGATCAGCTTCATGCGCCCTTCGCTTGCCGCCACGACCGCGAAGAGATTCATGCCAACCGGCGGAGTGATCGCGCCGATCTCGACGAGCTTGACGAACAGCACCCCGAACCAGATGCCATCGATACCGAGCGTCTGCGCCACAGGGTAGACGAACGGCAACGTCACCACCGCCATCGAGGCGCCGTCGATGAACATGCCGAGGATAAAATACATCACCACCATGATGGCGAGAAACTCCCACTTACCGATGCCGGAGCCGGAGACCATCGCGGTCAGTTCCGGCACAAAACCAGAAGAAATCATGAAGCGGGAGAATAGGAATCCCGAGATTACAATGAAGAACAACGAGCTTGCCATAATGGCGGACTGTGTGACGCATTCCCAGAATTTGGTCGGCGTCATCCGGCGCTGGGCAATGGCAATCAGCAGTGCACCAATTGCGCCGATCGCTCCAGCAGCAGAGGGCGGAACATACCCGGAGTAGATGCCGCCAAGCACGATGCCGATCAGCAGGCCGATAGCCCAAAGGGGTTTCAGCGCCAGAAGTTTCTCACGACGGGTGTATTGCTGAGTGGGCGGCGGAGCCCATTCCGGCTTTAGCTTGACCATGAACTTGATGGCAAAGACATAGATCACAGCTGTCATTATGCCAGGTACTACACCGGCCATGAACAGCTTGCCGACGGATTCACCGGTCATGATGCCGTAGAGGACAAAAGCCAGCGACGGCGGGATCATCACTGCAAATGTGCCAGCTGCGGCGATACACCCCGAACTGATCTGTTTGTTGTAACCGAGACGAAGCATCTGCGGCAGCACCATCTTGGTGAAAACGGCAGCATTGACGACCGTCGAGCCCGAGATGGCGGCAAAACCAGCCGATGCCAGAGTGACTGCGATATACAAACCTCCACGAACGCGACCGAGCCATTTGGCGGCCGCCTCGAACATTGACTCAATCATACCCGCCGCAGCCGCAAGGTTGCCCATGAGAACGAACATCGGGACAACGATGAAGGCATACTCGGCAGCCGTTGCGTAGGGCAGCGACTGCATGTTGACGAGCATCATGGTGTAGCCCGAAGACATCCAGATACCGATGGCGGCCGTCATTCCGATTGCGACGCCAATCGGCACGCCGAAACCGGCCAGTACGATGATGGATACAAGGGCGGAACCGCCGATTGTCAGGGCACTCATGGCGGTTTTCCGTCTGAATTTAGAAATGGGTGGTGGTGATTGTCTCTTCAGACACGTGCTGGCGGCCAAAGACAGCATGCGCCAGCTGGCGCACCGTTTCGAGCAACGCTATCAAGCAGCCGACGAAGAAGAGAATTTTGAACACATAAAGTGGGAAACTGATGTAGCCGGGCGAAAGCTCGCCAGCACCAATGCTGCGCATGGCAAGCCTGAAGGCTTGCGTCGTCAAGAGCATGAAGAAGCCGGCAGTCACCGTCAGGGCGAAGATATCCGAGGCCCGTCTCCATCCACCTTGCAGCGAACCAGTGATCAGATCGATGACGATATGCGCCTTGCGGTTCTGGACGGCTGCAAGGGCGCAGAAGATAAGCACCGCTTCGAAGGCTTCCTGGAATTCATGCGAGCTGGGGATCGCTTTGCCGAAGAGCTGCGTGCCGATCGTGTCGATCGATCCAAACAGCATCAGCGCCACGACGCAGACCCCCGAGATTGCGAGCGCCACCTGACCCAGACGCTGGATGGTCCAGTCCAGCAACTTCAACGCGCCCATGGACACACTCCAATTCATGAAAAGCGATGCGGAAGGACGATGCGCCTTCCGCACCAGAGGTGACAGTTTCAGTTGGTGGCGAGTCGTGACCTGGTCAGGGCCACGATCTCTTGGGCGGCAGCACCGCGGCCAGCCTCCTGCTGCTTCTGCTGCCAGACCTGCAGCATATCTGGCACCATCTTGCGAAGCTGCTCGGTTTCCTTGAATTTCACGATCTGCACGCCGTTGCGGACCATGAGCGCGGTGGATTCACCCGAATTCGCCTCGATGTGCTTAACGCCGAACTCCTCGGCCTCCTTCGAAGCTTCGAGCATGATCTTCTTCACGCTCTCTGGCCACTTGTCCCAAACCGCGGTCGGCACCAGGGTCGGTGCGAATTCGATCATCCCGAACGGCACGTCGATCAAAAACTTAGCGGGCTCGAACAGCTTGAAGTCTGCGAGGAACGCTGGTGGAAGATAGGCGCAGTCAAAGGTGCCCTTGCTGAGGCCGTCATAAAGCTCTGAAGCCACCACATTGACGGCGTTTGCGCCCATGGCTTGCCACATCACTGGGACATACGCACCATAGCTGCGCAGCTTGGCGCCTCTGAGTTCGGCGATCGTCTCGTAGGATTTGCGGCAGAGAAGCTGATAGTTCGGCAAGTGCCTCACCCAGAGAGCCTTTGCACCGATCCGGTTCATTTCCGCCTTGATCGGTGCCGACGTTTCATAAAGAGCCTTCGAGAGATCAACGAGCTTGCGGGCATCGAAGTGCACCAGCGGCAAAGCATTCATGAAGCCGACAAGTGGCGTCTCGCCGTACTGGGCGGTTTCGAGCGTGGTGAAGTCGATGGCGCCAGCCGAGATCAGCGGCAGCATTTCCTGCTGTTTGCCCAATGCCCGGTTCCAGTAAATATCGATCTGGATCTTGCCACCCGACTTTTCCTTGACGCGCTCGACGAAGAACTTGTCAACCTCGGACACGACATTGTTGCCAGGTACATGCGACGCGTACTTCAGCTTCAGTGCCGGAACATCCTGAGCATTTGCGATGAATGCTGATCCAGCCAGTGCAACTCCGGCCAGCAGTGTAGTGACGATCGATTTCAAGTGAGCCTCCCTGGCTGCCTGCGCCATTTGCGGCGACAGATTGTTTGTTCACATATGCGAACTTTGTTTGACTTTTGATAGAAGGCTCGTAAGAAGGTGTCAATCGGAATTTGCAGACCTGCCCTGCACACCTGGACGGAGAACTGCGATGGGAGCCAGCGCTGCGGAAAAAATCCTGTCCAGGGTGATGGGGCGAACCGTGCGCGCGGGCGACGTTATCTATCCCGTCGCCGAACTCGTTACCGTACATGATTGGTATATCGCGAATGCCGCCAAAGCATTGGAGGAGTTCGGCGTAACGCGCCTTTTTAATCCCGAACGCGTGGCCTTCTTCACCGACCACGAACCGCTGGCTGTCTCAGCTCAGGCGTCCGCCCGACAGAAGCTTGTGCGCGAGGTTGTTGCGCGGTTCGGAGTGAAGCATTTCTATGACGTCGGCCGCGGCGGCCTTGGCCACATCTTCGGCATCGAGAATGGTCTTGCGCGTCCGGGCATGTTCGCTTCCGGTTACGACACGCACATCACCAGCTATGGTGCCATCGGCTGCTTTGCCACGGCCATCGTCACCGAAGTGCCCGAACTGCTTGCCTGCGGCTCGGTCTGGCTGCAGGTTCCGGAACTTGTCCGGGTTCGTCTTCATGGCCGTTTACAACCTGGTGTTTTCATCCGTGACGTTGCCCAGCATCTGCTCGCGGTGCTGCCGGCCGAAGATGCTGATGATGCCGTCATCCACTTCGAAGGCGATTTCGTGGATCAGCTGTCAATCGACGGGCGTCTTACTCTAGTGAACACGCCCATGGAGATAGGGGCCAGGACAGGCTTCGTAGACCCGGACCCGATGACGCTTGCCTATTGTGGCCAGCGCGGGATCGACGTCTCGCTCTCCAGGACAACGGATCCCGACTGCGCGGCACGGCATGTGATCGATATCGATGTTTCGTCACTGGAACCGCAGATCGCCTGCCCGCCGCGGCCGGACAATGTGAAACCCCTGTCCAGTTTGGTGGGCACTCCGATTCATCACGCCTATATCGGATCATGTGCCTCCGGCATGCTGGAGGACCTTAGGGTTGCCGCAGGCGTATTGAGCGGCCGCAAGCTGCATCCTGATGTCCGCCTCTTCATCACTCCTGCGACGCAGGCGATCGCCCGCCTCGCTCTGAGCGAAGGTCTGACCCAGGTCTTCGTCGATGCGGGTGCCGTCATGACACAGGCGGGCTGCGGACCATGCGCGGGCGGCCGGATTGGCCCGGTTGCAGCGGGGGAAACGTCGATCAGCACCGGCACACGCAACGACCATGGCCGATTGGCGGGCGTGGAGGATGCAGAACTTTATCTTGCAAGCCCTGCCACCGTTGCCGCTTCTGCCATCGCGGGAGAGATCACCTCCCCGAAACCCTTCCTGATCTGAGCTTAAAGAATGACATTCCAGTGGATCTACGAGGGACGAGCCTGGGTCTTTGGTGACAATATCGGCGTCGATGGCGATCTGATGCCATTGTCATTCGCTCTGAGCCGGGAGACTGACCCCAGCGTACTGCGTCGGCATCTGTTTTCCGGTATCGACCCGGATTTCCCGAATAAGTGCAAACCGGGCGATATCATCGTTGCTGGAAAGCGCTTCGCTCAAGGGAACCCGCACATCCAGGGCTTGCTCGGCATCAGAGGAGCCGGGCTTGGACTGGTCGTAGAAAGCATCCCGAGCGGCAGCCTCCGCAACGCGGTCAATGCCGGCCTGGCCATGCTGCCGAGCTGCGTGGATGTCAGGCATCATGTCGCCGATGGTGATCGACTGAAGGTCGACTTTCGGACAGGCAACTTGATCAATTTTAGAACCGGCTGGACCGGACAGTTCCAACCGCTTTCCGAAACTCTCCGTGCAATCGTCGAAAACGGTGGTTGGCGGGAGAATTTCCGGGCGCGTCTGGCGAACGGCCGATCTGGTGCTGTTTGAAAGTCCCTGCGACTACGTTGTCCCCATTCCGCCTACCGAATTGCGTGTGTCTGTCGGGGCATCAGGAGCAAAACCAGCGCAACAACTTTCCCAACGGCCGTTTTGCGAAAGAGTTTTGAGACGAAAATTTGTTCGCAGTAAAGCGATCGCGGCAATGTCAGCTTTCGACTAACCTCGGGGATCGAAGAAGGTGCTCGGCTACTGCCTGCCTTCTATCAGCTGTTGCCGGTTGGCCACCTCACCGGACGATTAAGGACGGCGCTAATTAGCGTCGAAATGGCAATAAGCGCCTCTGTCGTTGGGTTTCTATCCATGTTCAACAATCTTGCCTTATCTCCGGTCGATACGTGCGGCGCTCGTCGCTAGGACGGGACGGAACGCGGCTAGCACCACCTTGAGAAATCCCGGCGACAGCTTCCTGGGCGCCTCGCGCGGCGGCTCCAGCGCGTAGGAGCGCTCGAGGATGTCGTAGTTGTATTCCGAGACGATCACCCAGGCGCGCTTGTGAGACCGAAGCCCAATGCGGCGGATCTCCAGGGGCGGCAGCTCAATCGCATTCTTGTCCCCGGTTGGTTCGCTTCCCGTGATCGCCAGCAAGGCCATGTGCGTCAGACCCGCCGGGTCCTTCATCGCGATGGCGACGCAGACCGGACGGTCCTTTCGGCCCGCGTCCTCACCGCGATCTTTCTCTCTACGCCAGAGGTAAGGATACGCCGGGACGATGTCGCCCGTCGCGTAGTTGTGCGCTGGCCCGTCCATTTCCTTGGTCATTTCGCGTCATCCAAAACGCGGTCGATCTCGCGCGAGAACGCCGCCGCCAGATCCGGCGGCGTCTCTCCTGCCCCGTAGACACGCTGCGGATCAGCATGCCGCTTTAGCCGCTCGAAATCCTCGATCGCCATCATCACGAAGCGGTCTTTGCGATGTTCGGTGATAATGACCGGCTCACGAGCTGCCGTCGCCTTCACATCCCCAAGATTCTTGTCGAGATCGACGGTTGAGAAACGGCGCATGCGAGAACTCCTTTTCTCCATAATATCTATATATACTGGATTTATCAACAGGCTTGGAAAGCTAACGGGCCCGACCCTTTCGACAGGTGGCAGTGCGTATCTGGCCACGCTGCACTGATTGGGCAATCGCGCCTTTTGCGAAGACGTCGGCACGTTTCGGCCTGGCCCGAAGCATTGCTCCCCGAATCCATGATACCCATCAGACAAAGCACGTTTGGGTGCCCAAAGGAGATACACATGAGCTACACCGACCCGTCGGCCGCCAACCTCAATGTCGGGTTCGTCGTCGCGATCAAGATCGTGGCCAAGGATGGCAAGGCCGACGGCGTTGCGGCGATCCTCAAGCAGTTGGTCGCTCCGTCGATGGCAGAACCAGGGATGAAGTACTTCATGCCGTATCGCTCGCCAGCGGACCCGTCGTCATTCTTCGTCTATGAACTTTATGAGAATGAAGCCGCTTGGGATGCGCACAACAACTCCGCGCACTTCAGGGCCGCGATCGTTGATCTCCTACCGAAATGCGCCAGCCGTGAGCGTGTTTACTTCGTCCCTTTCGTATGAGAAGGGAGACAGGGTAGGGTTAGGATTGGAAGCTTGCTTGGCCTGGACTCACCACAGAGCGCTAGCGCAGCGCCGAGCTCCACTGTTTGCGCGCATCGCTCTACCCGTTCGACATCCAGCAAATTCTGGCCCCACCGCTCGCTAACTGCCGCCGCATAAATGCGAAAGTGTGGGTTCGCGACTTCGTCGGCGGCACAAGGGCTACACGATCCCCCACGCCCGGTAGCGCTTCCGCCCTGTGAGCTCACGCGGCAGGCTAGGCCCGAGTTCCTTCAGCATCACCTCGACCGCCTGTGGCGTGACCTTGAGCTTCTCGGTTGCCATCTGCACGGTGACCAGCGGCGAGGCCATGAACAGGTCGACCAGCTTCTTCAGCCTCGAATTCCCCCTCCTACCCTCGCAGCGCCGCGCCATCACCTCGCGCGCCAGGGTCAGCCGCTTGAGGTCGCCATCGGCCAGCCGGGCGCTGTTGTGGATGGCCTCAATCAGCCCGACAAGGCGGACCTGTTGGGCCTGGTGCGGGCTCCAGCGGAAATGGCCCTTTCGCAAGCCCAAGCCCAGCGCCGGCAGGTGGTGCGCGGCGACCCCGCGCTGGCGCAGGACGGTGGCCGCCAGCACGAGCCCCACCTCCCCGCCCCGCTCGGCCGGTTCAAGAATGAGCCAGGCGTCGACCGCGATTGCGGAGGCAAGCACGGCAGGCACAGCCTCCGCCGCCCTGAGTGCGCCGCGCCAGGCCATGAGACGGGCGGATGCGCCGTAGTCCGGGTCCCGCAGCCGGAGCGGGGCTGTTTCAGGGAGCGGTCTTTCGAAGGCCCCGAGCAGTCGGCCTGTGCGCGCCAGCAGCGCGTCGATGCCGGCAAGGTCGCCGGACGCGGTGCGCGAATTGTCGTGGGCAAGCGGCTCGTCCTCCTCATCGTCCAGTGGCTCGAGCCCGTCACCATCGTCGATCCCGTCTGCGTCTGGCCAGAGCCCTTCATCGGCGAAGGGCTTCGGCATCTCCCAGGGCCGCGGATCTGTGGGACGCGCCGGGACACCAGCCCTCGCCTCGTCTGGAGCCATGTCGCCCTCTGAGCCATTCGCCTTATGGTTGT
>JBOFFB010000244.1:0-3089 GCA_051648385.1 Allobosea sp. | reverse complement strand
GACTGTTCGGGGTCGATGGATTGGCAGGCGAAGACCCTTGCTCCCCTACGGGCTTGGTGTCCCTCGAAGGTCTCGGTCTTCCGCCTGCCACCGCAACCATGAGTATATCAGATGCGACGGGATTTAAGTTACAAGAAGGACATCACGCCCGGCATCTCACAAAACGTCGACTTCAAGCGATTGCCCTGGAAGCAATCGAGACTTTCGGTGGGAAATACCGTCAGGGTCGGGGCGAGCCCGACGATGACGACGAAAATCCATTCCCATCTTGATTTCCGCGCTGCCCAAGGCGACAAGAGCGCCACAGATGCGGGCATGTCGCCCCGTGCGAAGGATTACCCCGATGGAAGAACTGATTGGCCGTATTACTGCTGTTGCCGGCATCGACGAAGGCCTTGCTTCGAAGGCTATCGGCATGATCCTGAATTTCCTCAAGAAAGAAGGCCCGGCTGCCGAAGTCGGCCAGCTTGTTGGCGCATTGCCGGGTGCTGAAGCACTGATGGCGGCCAACACCGGCGGCGGTGGCCTGATGGGCGGCCTCGCCGGCATGATGCCGGGCGGCGGCGGCGTGATGGGCCTTGGCGCATCCTTGATGGGCGCGGGCCTGTCAATGGGCCAGGTTCAGAGCGTTTCCAAGGAAATGTTCGCCTTCGGTCGCGAAAAGGCCGGCGAAGACGCGATGGGTGCGATTGTCGGTGCGATCCCGGGCCTTGGCCAGTTCGTCTGATTTCTGACAACCGCAATGCAGACAAACGCCGCCTTGAAGGGCGGCGTTTTTGTTTTCGTGTTTGTTTTCTTGCAAAGCCGCCTCAGACCAACGAGGTATTTGCCTCAGCCGCGGTGCGTGGCATGGATCAGGCAATGCTGTTGTCTTTCGCAAGGTTGACCCCGTGGCCGATGCCCGACTGACCAATCCGTTTCCGCCTGCCGATGAAGTGCGCTGGCGTGCCGCTGTCGAGAAAGCGCTGAAAGGTGCGGATTTCGACAAGAAGCTGGTCAGCCGCAGCGCTGACGGCATTGCAATCCAGCCGCTCTATCAGCGCAAGCCTGATGCACCGCTCATCGCTGGTGCCAATGCCGGAACGCGCTGGCGTGTCTCGCAGCGGATCGACCACCCCCAGCCCGAACAAGCCGCTGAAATCGCATTGGCCGACCTCGCAGGCGGCGCGGACAGTCTTGGGCTCATCTTCCATGGCTCTGCCAGCGCGCGGGGCTTCGGGTTGCCGACAACCGATGGCGCCACGCTTGATGCCGCGCTCGCAGGCGTCGAACTCGACCTGATCCACACACGGCTGGAGCCGTCGCCGCAGGCACGCATCACAGCCCGGCAATTCGCCGAGGTGGTCAAGCGGCGGAGGCTGGCCCCGGCGGACATGCGCTGCGAGTTCGGCATCGATCCGGTCAGCTTGCTGGCCCGCAGCGGCGTCTGGATGGCGACACCGGCTGACATCAGCGCAAGGCTGGCGGACATGCACGCCGAGTTTTCCAAGCCTGGCTTCACCGGCCCGTTCTTCAGTTGTGATGGCCGCATCGTGCATGAGGCTGGTGGCTCGGAAGCTCAAGAGCTGGCCTATGTGCTGGCCACAGCCGTGAACTATGCCCGCGCGCTCGAGGCCGGCGGCGTGGTTATCGACAAGGCGTTTGCTTCACTCTCGTTCATGCTTGCCATCGATGCCGACCAGTTCATCGGCATCGCCAAGCTGCGCGCCCTGCGCCTGCTGATGGCGCGAGTCCAACAGGCCTGCAAGCTCGACGCAACGCCGATCCCGCTCCACGCCGAGACCGCATGGCGGATGCTGACGCGCACCGACACGCCGGTGAACATGCTGCGCAACGCCATTGCTGTCTTTTCTGCTGGCATCGGCGGTGCGGACAGTGTCACCGTCCTGCCGCACACATCCGCACTTGGCCTTGGCGACGGTTTCGCCCGCCGCATCGCGCGCAACACGCAACTGGTGCTGCTCGAGGAAGCTCATCTCTGGCGCGTCATCGACCCCGCCGCCGGTGCTGGCGGTTTCGAGGCACTGACCGACCAACTTTGCGAAAAGGCATGGGCCGAATTCCAGCAGATCGAGCGCGAGGGCGGCATTGTCGCGTCGCTGCAAGCGGGCGCGTTGCAGGCCCGCATCGCCCGGGTGAAGGCGCGGCGCGACAGGGACATCGCCACCGGCAAGATGCCGCTGACCGGCACCAGCGCTTTTGCCAACCTTGGCGAGCGGGCGGAAACCGTTTTGGATACTGCCCCCGCCCCGCCCCGCATGGTCAACAGCGGCAGCGTGACCATCACGCCGCTTGTGCCGCAGCGGCTGTCGGAAGGCTTCGAAATTCTACGCCAGCGCGCCGATGCCTTTCGCGAAGCTGGCCAGCCGCCGCGAATGTTTGTGGCGCTGCTCGGGCGGCCCGGCGATATCGCGCCTCGCACATCCTTCGTGCGCGGTCTCTTCGAGGTTGGCGGTATCGAATTGATCGTGCCGGGCGGGTTTGCCGAGGCGGACGGATCGACCGATCTCGTCGCCCTCACCGACGCGTTCAAGGCGAGCGGAGCCGCCCTCGTCTGTCTTTGCAGCACGGACGAAAGCTATGCAGCAGAAGGCCCGGATGCCGCCATGGCGCTGGTGGCCAGCGGCGCGACGGGCGTCTGGCTGGCCGGTCGCCCCGGCGACTTGGAGGCTGCATTGCGGGCCGCTGGCGTCAATGGCTTCATCTTCGCCGGATGTGATATGTTGCTCGCCTTGACGGAGGCATTCGATGTCATCGCTGCCTGATTTCACCACGGTGTCGTTCCCGGCCGCGCGAAGCGCGGGGAAGGGAACCCATGACAGTGCCAATGCGAAGTTTGGATCCCCTTCCCGGCGCCTTTCAGGCGACGCCGGGGATGACACCGAGGGCGGCAATGATTGGCTCACCCCCGAGGGCATCGCCGTCAAATCGGCCTATTCCGAAGCCGATCTCGCCGGGCTTGATGCGTTGGGCACCTACCCCGGCATTGCGCCATTCCTGCGCGGGCCTTACCCCACCATGTATGTCAACCAGCCGTGGACGATCCGGCAATATGCCGGTTTCTCCACCGCGAAGGATTCGAACGCGTT
>JBOFFB010000243.1:0-3011 GCA_051648385.1 Allobosea sp. | reverse complement strand
CGGCAGGGTCAGCCGAGCGCAACCGGATTTCTCCGCGCGAGGTCGGCCTGAGGTTGCAGGCCGAAACGGTGACGGCGGGAAAGCGGTGCAGCGGATCACCGAACTTGTCGAGGCTGAGCGGCTGGACATGAAACTGGATGTTGGCGCGCTCGTGGGCAGTCGACGAGCGCGTGAAAATGCCGAGTTGCGATGGTGCCATGGTCAGCGGCCCGCGCTGGAACAGCGCGTATTCAAGGCCCATCAATCCCCGCCCGAGCAGCGAGTGATAGGTTTCGTTCAGCGTCTTCACGCCTTGCACCTTGTAGATGGCGCGCTGCTGCAAGTGGTCCTGCAGGTTGCGGCCCACGCCCGGCTTGTCGAGCACGGTGTCGACGCCGTGTTCGCCAAGCCATCCTGACGGCCCGACGCCAGAGAGTTGCAGCAACTGCACCGAACCAATCGACCCGGCGCAGAGGATGACCTCACCCTTGGCCTTCACCTCGATCACGCGGCCTGCCTGCCGGTAGCGCACGCCTATGGCGCGGGTGCCTTCGAACAGCACCTTCTCGGCCAACGTGCCCGTCTCGACCCTCAGATTGGGCCGCCCCATCACAGGCTTCAGGAAGCCGCGCGCCGCCGACCAGCGCAGCCCACGCTTCTGGTTGACGTGGAAATAGCCGACGCCGGTGTTGTCGCCGGTGTTGAAATCACTGGTTTGCGGTACGCCCATCTCGGTGGCCGCATCACGGATGGCATCAAGCACGTCCCAGCGCAGGCGTGGCTCCTCGACGCGCCACTCCCCGCCCGCGCCGTGATGTTCGGTGTTGCCGAGGAAGTGGTCATCGAGCCGCCTGAAGACCGGCTGCACGTCATCCCAGCCCCAGCCGCTGAGGCCGAGCTGCCGCCAATGGTCGTAGTCAGCCGCTTGTCCGCGCATCGAGATCATCGCGTTGATGGCGGACGAGCCGCCCAGCACCTTGCCGCGTGGATACTTCAGGCTGCGACCGTTGAGGCCAGCTTCCTTCTCAGTCTCGAACATCCAGTCTGCACGGGGATTGCCGATCGCGAACAGGTAGCCCACTGGAATGTGGAACCAGATCCAGTTGTCCTTGCCGCCGCCTTCCAGCAGCAGAACGCGATTTTTCGGGTTTGCCGAGAGCCGATTCGCCACCACACAACCGGCCGTACCCGCGCCGACGATGATGTAGTCGTATTCGCCATCGAGCTCGGCGGGTCGGGGCATCAGGATGGTCCTCGGTATCGGATGGCATCCGCACAATAAGGCCCACGCTGCCCGGATGGCCACCCCGAGACTTGGGAATGTTGTTTCTGCATTTGTGCATGCTAGAACCGAATGACGTTCGACACTGCCTGTTGGGAGTATCCGGGTGCCAACAATCCTCAACCCGCGCGATTTCGGCTCGCATCCCGCCTATATCGACAAGGATTATCGCTCGACCGCGCTACGCGGGCCGACGAGGCCGCTGATCCCGATCCGCGGGGTTTCGCTGGCAGCGCCAGTCTTTGGCCACGACAGGATCAGCGCTGGCGATGCCGACCTGACCGTCAATGGCGCCAAGGATGCCGAGCCGCTGGGCGAGCGCATCATCGTCACAGGCCGTGTGCTCGACGAGAGCGGCAGGCCGTTGCCGAACACGCTGGTCGAGATCTGGCAGGCCAATTCGGCGGGCCGCTACATCCATGTCGTTGATCAACATCCGGCCCCGCTTGACCCGAATTTCTTCGGCGGCGGGCGTTGCGTGACGGATGCGGAAGGGCGCTACCGCTTCCTGACCATCAAGCCGGGCGCTTACCCATGGGGCAATCACATCAACGCCTGGCGGCCCAACCACATCCACTTCTCGCTCTTCGGCCACCAGTTCGGCCAGCGACTGGTGACGCAGATGTATTTTCCGGGTGATCCGCTGCTTGCATTTGACCCGATCTATCTCGGTGTGCCGGCCAAAAGCCGCGAGCGCATGATCGCCGCGTTCTCCATCGCCGTGACCGAGGAGGGCTACGCGCTCGGTTATGTCTTCGATATCGTGCTGCGGGGCGACAATGCCACCGTCTGGGAGAACCACGCGTGAGCGGAAAAGTGCTTCTTGGCCAGACGCCATCGCAGACAGTTGGACCTTATTTCGCTTACGGCCTCACTCCGCAGCAATATGGCTATGATTGGGTCTCGATTGCCGGTCCTGACATGGCGGACGGGGCCACGCAAGGCACCCGCATCACCTTTGAAGGACAGGTATTTGACGGCGCTGGCCAGCCCGTCACCGATGCCATGATCGAGATCTGGCAGGCTGATGCTGCGGGTGTCTACATCACCGAGCCGGGCCGCAACACGCAGTTCACTGGCTTTGGCCGGGCTGGCACCGGCACTGTTCGTGACGGCCTGTTTCGCTTTTCCACCATCAAGCCCGGTGCACCTTCCGTTGAAGAAGCGCCGCACATCAATGTCATCGTCACCATGCGCGGGCTCTTGATGCACACCTTCACGCGGGCCTATTTCGAGGGCGACGCACGCAATGCCGCCGACCCGGTGCTGATGCAGGTGCCTGAGAACCGCCGTGATACCTTGCTGGCGAGGCAGACATCACCCGGTACGTGGCGCTTTGACGTCCACATGCAGGGCGATGCCGAAACCGTCTTTTTCGACCTGTGAGCACCGCCATGACCGACAACGCCAATCCCTGCATCATCTGCGTCGCCATGACCGGCTCGTTGCCGACCAAGGCCAACAATCCGGCTGTGCCAATCACCATTGACGAGCAGATCGAGTCCACCCATGAGGCCTTCGAGGCCGGGGCCTCGATTGCCCACTGCCATGTCCGTGATGACGAGGGCAAGGGCACGCTTGATCCAGAGCGCTTCGCCCGTCTGAAGGAAGGACTGGAAAGACATTGCCCAGGCCTGATCGTGCAGCTTTCAACCGGGGGACGGGCGGGCTCCGGGCAGGCGCGCGGCGGGATGCTGCCCCTTCGCCCCGACATGGCTTCTCTCAGCGTCGGTTCGGTGAATTTCCCGAC
>JBOFFB010000242.1:0-3050 GCA_051648385.1 Allobosea sp. | reverse complement strand
CTCAATGCCATCATCAGGGACAGACAACCATGGCGCGAACAAATCGCTTGACCGGCAAGACAGTCGCTCCCCTTGCGGGAGAAGGTGGGCAGCGCCCGGAAGAGGGGTTGGTATGACATTCCGTAACGATCTCAAGACCCCTCTTCCGACCTACGGTCACCTTCTCCCGCAAAGGGAGAAGGCCACCACGCCCAGAATCCAGATGCCCAGAATCCAGCCAAACGTTAACCTGAAGCGATCGCCCTGCCGATTGCGGCCTCACATCTTGACGCTGCCGCGCCGATCCGCTAACCAAAATTCCATGAACAAGCTTATTCTCGTAACGGTGCGCCGGTCGAGGGCGGTCTGAGGACCGTTTCCCTCCTCGTCGGCGCACAACCTCAGGTCCCTTCCGGGGCCTTTTTTATTGCCTCAAGACCACGCACAACTCGTCAGGAGACAGGACCATGAGCGAAATGATGACCGGCGCCGAGATGGTGGTCCGCGCCCTTCGCGACCAGAATGTCGAGCATATCTTCGGCTATCCGGGCGGGGCAGTGCTTCCGATCTATGACGCGCTGTTTCAGCAAGACAGCGTCAAGCACATCCTCGTGCGCCAGGAAGGCGGCGCGGTGCATTCCGCCGAAGGCTACGCTCGCTCCAAGCCCGGCAAGGTTGGCGTGGTGCTCGTCACCTCCGGCCCCGGTGCCACCAACGCGGTAACGGGCCTGACCGACGCGCTGATGGACTCGATCCCCATCGTCTGCATCACCGGCCAGGTGCCGACGCACCTGATCGGGTCGGACGCCTTCCAGGAGTGCGATACGGTCGGCATCACCCGCTCGTGCACCAAGCATAACTACCTCGTGAAGCGCATCGAAGACTTGCCGCGCATCCTGCATGAGGCCTTCTATGTGGCGTCGAATGGCAGGCCCGGCCCTGTCGTGATTGACATCCCGAAGGACATCCAGTTCGCCAAAGGTCTTTATTCGCGCCCGACGAACAACCAGCACAAGACCTACCGCCCGACGGTCAAGGGCGACATCTCCAAGATCAAGGCTGCCGTCGACCTGATGTCCAAGGCCAAACGCCCGGTGTTCTATACCGGCGGCGGCGTGATCAATGCCGGCCCGCACGCTTCGGCGCTACTGCGCGAGCTGGTGCAGCTGACTGGGTTTCCCGTTACGTCAACCCTGATGGGGCTGGGCGCCTTCCCTGCCGCCAACCCGCAATGGCTCGGCATGCTCGGCATGCACGGCACCTATGAGGCCAACCTCGCGATGCATGGCTGCGATGTGATGATCAACATCGGCGCGCGTTTCGATGATCGCATCACGGGCAGGCTCGATGCGTTCTCGCCAGGTTCGCGCAAGATCCATGTCGACATCGACCCGTCCTCGATCAACAAGAACGTCAAGGTCGACATCCCGATCGTAGGCGATTGCGCCCATGTGCTGGAAGACATGGTCCGGCTCTGGCGCGAGATGAGCCCGCAGCTCGACAAGCCGGCGATGAAGAGCTGGTGGGGCCAGATCAGTGAGTGGCGTGGTCGCGACTCGCTGGCTTATGCAGGGTCAGACAGCATCATCAAGCCGCAATACGCCGTGCAGCGGCTTTATGAGCTGACCAAGCACCGCGACACCTACATCACCACCGAGGTCGGCCAGCACCAGATGTGGGCGGCGCAGTACTACAATTTCGAGGAGCCGAACCGCTGGATGACATCAGGCGGCCTCGGGACCATGGGCTATGGCTTGCCTGCCGCCATCGGTGTGCAGCTGGCGCATCCCAAGGCGTTGGTGGTGGACATTGCCGGCGAGGCCTCGATCCTGATGAACATGCAGGAGATGTCGACCGCGCTGCAGTACCGCCTGCCGGTCAAGATCTTCATCCTCAACAACGAGTACATGGGCATGGTGCGCCAGTGGCAGGAGCTGCTGCATGGCGGGCGCTACTCATCAAGCTATTCCGAAGCGCTGCCCGATTTCGTCAAGCTGGCGGAAGCCTATGGCGGCCACGGCATCCGCTGTTCGGACCCGGCCAAACTCGATGACGCGATCATGGAAATGATCGATACTCCGAAGGCCGTGATCTTCGACTGCGTCGTGGCCAAGACGGAGAACTGCTTCCCGATGATCCCGTCCGGCAAGGCCCACAACGAAATGATACTCAACGACTTCACCGGCGACACCAAGACGGTGATCGACGCGAAGGGCCGGGAGCTGGTGTGATGGACGGAAAAGTAAGACTAGTGTAAGATGTAAGCCTAGAACATGTGAAGGTGCATAACGATGGCCACGACACGGCTTTCAACGAAGGGGCAGGTCATTTTGCCCAAATCCTTGCGGGACGAAAAAGGATTGAAGGCGGGCGTCATTTTCGAGGTCGTCAGCCGGCCTGATGGCATTCTTCTTCAGCCCAAAATACAGCATGAGAAGAAATATGTGCTCGATGATCTCATCGGGATCCTGCCTTACAGCGGCCCACCCAAAACCTTGGCGGAAATGGAACAGGGCATCGCGGATGCCGTCAAGGAACGGTGGGAGCGGAAGAACCGATGATTGCAATCGATACCAATGTCATCGTTCGCTTCTTGACGAATGATGACTCAGAACAGGTGCAGCGAATCCGAAAGCGCCTCAAGGATCAGCCCTTGCTAGTGCGGAGCACGGTCATTCTGGAGACTGAATGGGTTCTCCGATCTGTCTATGATTACACTCCAAAGCAGATCGGTGATGCATTCAATCGCCTCTTGCAGACGAAAGGCTTTGAGTTTGAGGAATTCGAGAATGTCCGTCAGGCAACGGCCGCAATTGAAAAGGGACTGGATTTCTCAGACGCTCTGCACATTGCCGGTTGCCCGACATCTTTGTTTTTCACATTCGATGCATCGCTGAAACGGCGAGCTCCGTTGGCATTTGCTCATCCTGAGGTCATCACCCCATGAAACTCATCATCGGCAACAAGCTGCACTCATCCTGGTCGCTTCGGCCATGGCTCCTGCTGAGCGCCTTCGGCATCCCGTTCGAGGAGGTGCTGATCCCGTTCGGGCCGAACTTCGATGATCCGGA
>JBOFFB010000241.1:0-4465 GCA_051648385.1 Allobosea sp. | reverse complement strand
ATTGTGCGTCGAATAACTGAAGCGGATCAGCGGCCAGATGGCAAAGCCGTTGGCGGCGATCTCCTTGGCTATGACGGGGTCACGGTAATCGGTGCGGGCGAGGAATCCACCGAACTTCTCTTCGGGGTAATCGACGGCGATGGGCACAAGGAACTCGCCCTTGTAGCTTACGAAGATGGGCCGATCATTGGCGATCAGCTCGGCAAACAGGCACAGCACGAACAGCACCATGAAGATGATCAGCGACCAGTAGCCGCGCTTGTTGGCGGTGAAATTCGACAGCCTGCGCTGGTTGATCGGCGTCAGGAAAGGCCGCTTTGGTGGTGGGGGGGGAATGACCGCAGCGGGTGAGACGATCGCATCCATGCTCATGTCTCCCGCGTCTCGAAATCGATGCGCGGATCGATCCAGGTGTACATGAGATCCGAGATGAGATGCACCACGAGGCCAACGAGCGAGAAGATGAACAGCGTCGCGAACACCACCGGATAATCCCGGTTGACGATGGCTTCGAACGACAGCAGCCCGAGGCCGTCCAGCGAAAAGATGGTCTCGATCAGCAACGAGCCCGTGAACAGCGCGCCGACGAAGGCGCCCGGAAAACCCGCCACGATGATCATCATGGCATTTCGAAACACGTGGCCATAGAGCACGCCGTTCTCGCTGAGGCCTTTCATGCGGGCGGTCAGCACATATTGCTTGCGGATTTCATCGAGGAAGGAGTTCTTGGTCAGCAGCGTCTTGGTGGCGAAAATACCGAGGGCCATCGCCGTCACCGGCAGCGTGATGTGCCACAGATAGTCGAGGATCTGGCGGTGCCAGGGCAGATCCTTCCAGCCGTCGGAGGTCAGCCCGCGCAGCGGAAAAACCTGAAAGAACGAGCCGCCAGCCAGAAGCACGATCAGCAGGATGGCGAAGAGAAAACCGGGAATTGCATAGCCGAGGATGACCAGCCCCGAGGTCCAGACATCGAATTTCGAGCCGTCGCTGACTGCCTTCTTGATGCCAAGCGGGATCGATACTGCATAGCCGATGATCAGGATCCACAGGCCGAGCGAGATCGAGACCGGCAGCTTCTCCTTGATCAACTGCAGCACGGGCGCGTCGCGGAAGTAGCTCTTGCCGAAGTTGAAGGTTGAGTAGTCCACCAGCATCTTGAAGAAGCGCTCATGGGCCGACTTGTCGAAGCCGAACTGCTTTTCCAGCTCCTTGATGAACTGCGGGTCGAGCCCCTGCGCGCCACGATAGGCCGAAGTGACATCGCCGCCAGCGCCAGCCCCGCCCGCAGTTGCGCCGCCAGCGACATCACCGCCACCGCCGCCAAGACGGCTGGAAGTGCCCGAGTCTTGCCCCTGCAATTGCGCGATCATGCGCTCGACCGGCCCGCCCGGCGCGAACTGCACCAGCACGAAGGAGATCAGCATGATGCCGAACAAAGTCGGGATCATCAGCAGGACACGGCGGGCAATATAGGCGAGCATCGGTTCAGGCTCTCCCGATCCGGCGGGCTTTTTCGGTGTTGAACCACCAGGTCGAGGGAGCACCCTCGCCGAACTTCGGCTGCACGCCGGGGCGCTCATACATGTCCCAATAGGCCAGTTGCACGGTTGGCGCGTGCCACATCGGTATCCAGTAGCGCCCGGCGCGGAAGACCCGGTCTAGCGCCTTGCAGGCGACGACAACCTCCTTGTAGGAGGTCGCATTGGCGATCACGGTCAGCAGCGCGTCGATGGCCGGGTCGGCAATGCCGGCATAGTTGCGCGAGCCCGGCGTTTTCGCGGCCTCCGAGCCCATCACTAGCCGCATCGTGTCACCAGGGATCTGCGAGCCGCCGAGCGCCAGGCTCACCATGTCAAACTCGAAACCATTGCTGCGGTTCTGGTATTGCGCCGGATCGACGGTGCGCAGCCGGCCTTCAATGCCAAGCCGCTTGAGGTTGGCGATGAAGGGCTGGGTGTGCGGATGCAGGGCCGGATTTGAATCGAGAAACTCGATCTCGAACGGCCTGCCATCGGGCAGCTTCATCACCGCGCCGTCGCGCTTGCAGCCCGCCGCCAGCAAGAGTTCGTTGGCGCGGCGCAGAAGCGCCCGGTCGTTGCCTGAGCCATCAGACACAGGCGGCACCCACGGCGCGGCAAACACCTCCGGATCAAGCGTCGCGCGGAATGGTTTCAGCAGCGCCAGTTCCTCAGGCGAAGGCAACCCTTCCGCCTTCTTGTCGGAATTTTCGAAGAACGACGTGGTTCGGGCGCGCAAACCGAACATGATGTTCTTGTTGGTCCACTCGAAATCGAAGCAGATGGCGATGGCTTCACGCACGCGCTTGTCCTTGAACATCTCGCGGCGCGTGTTGAAGTACCACCCCTGTGAGGCGGTGGTAGCGGTTCGTGGTAGTTCCTCGCGTTTGACGCGGCCATCGCGCATGGCCGGGAAGTCATAGCCCGTGGCCCACTGGCGCGAGGTGTATTCTTCCTGGAAGGTGATCGTGCCGGCCTTGAAGGCCTCGAAAGCGACATTGCGGTCGCGGAAATACTCGTAGCGGATGCGGTCGAAATTGTTCAGTCCGACATTGACCGGCAGATCCTTGCCCCAGTAGTCCGCCACGCGCTCATACTCGATGAAGCGGCCCTGCTCGAAACGGCCCATCTTGTAAGCACCCGAGCCAAGAATCGGCTCAAGGATGGCAGCCTCGAAGTCACGGCCTTCCCAGAATTTTTGTGAGAACACACTCAGCGAGCCAACCAGCAGATGCAGGTCGCGGCTTTTTTTCGGTGTCAGCCTGATGGTGACGGTGTGTTTGTCGTCGGCAGTGACGCTCTCAAGCTCGCGCAGCAGCAGGCGATACGACGAGTGCCCCTTCGTCTTGATGATGTTCATCGAGAAGGCAACATCGTCCGCCGTCAGCGGCGCGCCGTCATGAAAGCGGGCCTCCTCGCGCAGCTTGAAGCGATAGGTCAGCTTGTCGGGTGCAATCAGGATGTTCTTGGCAAGCAGCCCGTAGGCCGTCAGCGGCTCATCAGCGTGGCTGGTGACGAGGCTGTCGAAGATCAATTCGGTGCCGCCGACCCCATCGCCCTTGTCGACGAAGGAGTTAAGCGTGTTGAAGGTGTCGAAACTCTGGTTGCCGCCGCCCGATCTGAGCTGGATGTTGACGAAACCACCCTTGGGTGCGTTCGGGTTCACATAGGCGAAGTGCTTGAAATCGCTCGGCAAGCCAAGCTCGCCGAAAGTCGATAGACCATGCGTCTCGGCCCAACCCGCTTCGGCAAAAGCCGGGTTGATGAGCTGTGGCGCGGCCAGTGCTGCGGCGGTTGCCGCCAGCGCCTCGCGCCGTGTCAATCTTGCCATGCAGCGCCTCCTGTCATGCGGAATTGATTCGTTTGAACAATATGTCGCGAATGACACGACTTGCCAGCGCTCTTGATGCCGCCAACGAAAAAGCCAGGCATTGAGCCCGGCTTTGTCTGGTCACAATCGTGCGCGGTCGCGCATGGGCCTCACTTCAGCGAGGTCAGATACGAGATGATATCGGCGCGCTGTTCGGCGCGGGCAATGCCTGCAAAGCTCATCGACGTGCCCGCCAGATAGCCTTTCGGGTTCTTCAGGAAGCCATCAAGCTCGGCCATGCCCCACTTTTCCCCTTTGGTCTTGCGCTCCTTGAGCGCAGCGGAATAGCCAAAGCCATCTGCATGAGCCTTGGAGCCGTCCACAACCTTCCACAGGTTCGGGCCGACCTTGTTGGCGCCGCCGCTCTCGAACGAATGGCAAGCTTTGCAGGCAGCAATCGCGCGCTCGCCGCGACCGGCATCGGCAACCTTCATGCGTTCATCTATCGGCATATCGGCAGCTGCTGCCGGGCCAGCCGCAGCGGCAACCACTTCGCCGCCGGGCAACTCGTAGCCAGGGATTTTTACCTTGGCGGGCGCACCGACGATGCCGTCGACCATGTTGAGGCCCATCACCAGAAGGGCCACGCCAAGCACTGCCCCGGCAATCTTGTTAAGCTCAAACGAGTCCATCGTCCGTCTCGTCCCCTAAAGCTGCGTGGTGGCAGCCTGATTTGAGATAAGGGCGATATCCCGCCCATTCACCATGCTGATTACCCGCTTTGCGCTGGAGTTTGCAACTCCTATAAGCACTCAACCGTTTGAGACTTATTGACGCCTCGCCATCTGCAAACCGACCAGAGCCTTCCCCTCATGTCCGATCCGCTGATCCTGATCCCCGCGCGCCTCGGCGCCACGCGCCTGCCTGACAAGCCGCTGGCCGATATCAATGGCGAACCAATGATCGTGCATGTCTGGCGCAGGGCCATGGAAGCGGGCATTGGCCCCGTGGCGGTGGCAACCGATTCGCCCGCGATCATCCGCGCGGTTGAGGTGGCGGGCGGCCGGGCGGTCATGACCCGCTCCGATCACCAGTCGGGCTCGGACCGCATCAAGGAGGCCGCCGATGTGCTTGATCC
>JBOFFB010000240.1:0-3596 GCA_051648385.1 Allobosea sp. | reverse complement strand
CCTCGACCTCAAAAGCCCGCAGGCGTGACCGCCGCTACAAGAACCTGTTGACGCGGGAAATGTTGAAGATCGGGTCGGGGCAGGGGGAGGAGGAGTAAGCAGGGGAAGATTAGATATGGGGCACTGTCACCACAGTTCCCGCTCTAACCACCGATTGATGACTGCCACTGCTGCCGCCGCTTTGTCACCGCCCACATAGACCTCGTTCAACGGCAAAACGCCTTGCTTCGTTCGCAGCGACGGTCGGTGCAAGAAAAAATCAGTTCGACCATTTCGGGCGCGTGACGAACTTGTGGACTGCGAAACTATTGTCTCGAGGAAAGCGTGTTCAACATCATTCAGAGAAAATGATTGCTGCTTTTGTCCAAGCAGACCGACAGTCCGGATTGTTACAGTCCCGCTGTCGCGATCAAAATTCACGATCACCCAGCGCAGGAATACAGAGAACGCAAGGTAGAACATCACTGCGGCAAGCCCAAATCCGAGACCAACCCAGAGATCCTGTCTGCCGATTGTTACTGCCATCAGAAACAGAAACAGAACGACGATTGCCAGAACTGAGCCGAGTACAATCGGTCTGTCTTCGAGGATCAAGCGTTCAGGGCTGTCATGGATTATTTTGATAGCAGTGCCCTCACCATGGAACTCCGCTGATAGTGTACTTGATCTGTCGATTATCCCCAAACGTCATGGTTGGCCTTGACCCGACCATCCACGTCTTGCTTTGCGGGCCGGGAAAACGTGGATGATCGGGTCAAGCCCGACCATGACGGTGGGGGTGCGTTGGAGGCTGGGCCGTGGACTGATGAATTCATACAATTGATATCATGTCGCCGTACGTCGATCACCGTAAATCGCCAAATGCTGCTGTACTGTCACTCGGACATGATTTTGGCGCAACGTCCGCACTCATCGCTAAGATGGTCTTCATATGCTGCTTTTAGTAGGTCGGTGAATTCCCTAGCTTCCAATTCTGCGGCCCATGGAATTGGTCCAGTGTCACCCCGCCTGCGATCGGCCATGGAATTTCGCCAAAAATCGGCTTCCAATTCCCAACCACCGCCGTAAACCTCTCCATGTCCTTCGCACTGCTCAAGTAACCCTTTGCTCACAAGATATGCGGTCGCCAGGCTAAGGTTTTCATCGTGTATGATCATTGCTTCTTTGGCGCGTCCCATGGTTTTCTCCTTCGCTGGCAACCCTCAACGGGATAAGTGAGAAGTCGAAGTGGGGATGAAGGCGCGTCTTGCCAAGTGGCCGAGGATATCGCTCGCTTAGCTAAGCTTGTTCTTTTGAACATCAAGCTCCTAAAGCAGAGCCTCGCACACCCCCCACCCCTCAAGCCGCCTTCTGGTAATCCTTGATATCACTGAACACCAACCCCGGCGCGCGCTCCGCTTCGTAGCGCAGCGAAAACGGGCTACTCGCCATGAAGACGGGATCGCCGTCGAGGTCGTTGGCCATGGATGAGCCGTGGCTTTCGATGAATTTTTCCAGTGCGATGGCGTCGGGCGAGGTCAGCCAGCGGCAGATGGTGAACTGGCAGGTGTCGAAATCGACCGGGATGGCGTATTCGGCCTCCAGCCGCTCCTTCAGCACATCGAGTTGCAGCGCACCGACGACGCCGACGATGGCGGGTGCGCCATCATGTGGCACGAACAACTGCACGACGCCTTCTTCGGCCATCTGCTGCAAAGCCTCGCGCAGCTTCTTGGATTTCATTGCGTCCTTGAGCTTGACGCGGCGCAGGATTTCCGGCGCGAAGCTGGGCACGCCCCTGAACACGATATCCTCGCCATCGGTGAGCGTGTCGCCAATACGCAAGGACCCGTGGTTGGGAATGCCGACGATGTCGCCAGCATAAGCCTCATCGGCGATCTGGCGATCCTGCGCAAAGAAGAACTGTGGCGCTGACAGCGACATCGGCTTGGCGGTGCGGACCAGCCTTGCCTTCATGCCGCGTGTCAGCTTGCCGGAACAGACGCGCACGAAGGCAATGCGGTCGCGGTGGTTCGGGTCCATGTTGGCCTGGATCTTGAAGACGAAGCTCGTCATCTTTGCCTCATCCGCAGCCACCGTGCGCGACGCCGCGACTTGCGCGCGGGGAGGGGGCGCCAGTGTGCCGATGGCCTCGATGAGATCACGCACGCCATAGTCACGCAGCGCCGCACCGAAATAGACCGGCGTGAGGTGGCCCTCGCGAAATGCTTTCATCTCGAACGGCTTCATGCCGCCCTCGGCCAGCATGACCTCGTCGCGCCATTCGGCTACCGAATGCGGCAGCAGCCCATCGAACACTGTGTCTTCCGGCCCGCTGACATGCTGGTCGGGAATGTCGGTCTTGTTGCTCCGGATGAAGCGCTTGTGCAGATCGTAGGTGCCGACAAACTCGCGGCCACGGCCGATGGGCCAGGTCATCGCGGTGGCATCGAGCGCCAGCGTCTTTTCAATCTCGTCCATCAAGTCGAACGGGTCGCGGGTTTCGCGGTCCATCTTGTTGATGAAGGTGATGATGGGGATATCGCGCAGGCGGCAGACCTCGAACAGCTTCCTGGTGCGTGCCTCGATGCCCTTGGCCGCATCGATCACCATCACGGCGGAATCGACGGCGGTGAGGGTGCGGTAGGTGTCGTCCGAAAAGTCCTCGTGGCCCGGCGTGTCGAGCAGGTTGTAGACGCAGCCGCCATATTCGAAGGTCATCACCGAAGTGACGACCGAAATGCCGCGCTGGCGTTCGATCTTCATCCAGTCGGACGATGTCTGGCGGCGGCCCTGCTTGGCGCGGACTTCGCCGGCCAGCTGGATCGCGCCACCGAACATCAGCAGCTTTTCGGTGAGCGTGGTCTTGCCGGCGTCCGGGTGCGAGATGATCGCGAAGGTGCGGCGGCGCAGGTGCTCGGCGGGGGGGGGTGTGGTGGTCATGAGCGTCTGAGTAGCGGTGAATGCGCGTCTGTCAATCTTGAGCCCTGCGCTGCAGCGCCATGTGAGGGCCTTGACCGCTGTAGGGGAGCCGTGGGACGGTCAGATAACTAACATCTATGTGGCATACCCGACACGCCTTGCGAAAGTGGCTCCAGTGATTGTTGCAACCCTTTGAGCCGCTTCATGGCGCTTGCCCCCAAGAAACATCGCCTGTTCGAGCGGCCCTACAGCCGGGGCGAGATCATCTCGGATGGCGCAGTGCATGTCATCGGGCTGGTGGCGGCGCTGATCGGACTGACGGTGCTGGTGATGCTGACGGCGCGCTGGCGCGGTTTGCTCGAAGTGTCTGCCGTGATGATCTATGGCATCGCGCTGGTGACAATGCTGGGCTGTTCGCTGGCTTACAACATGATCCCGGTGTCGCCGCTCAAGTGGTTCATGCGGCGGTTCGATCATTGCGGCATCTACCTCTTGATTGCAGGAACCTACACTCCGCTTTTGACGCAGGTGTCCGATCCGTTCACGGCTTATGCGCTGGCTGCCACCGTGTGGGGCGGCGCAATCACCGGCATCGTCATGGCGCTTGGGTTTCCGGGCCGGGGCGACAAGTTCAAGGTCGCGGCCTACCTGGCGCTCGCCTGGGTGGCGGTGTTCGCACTCAAGCCGCTGATGGC
>JBOFFB010000239.1:0-5749 GCA_051648385.1 Allobosea sp. | reverse complement strand
CGGTTTCAAAAAATAAAAACTGAACGAATTCAGGCTCATTTACCGGATTCCGGCCAGACATTCGTCTGGACTTCCTGCTCGCCGGATGGTCCTCGGCATGGCATCCGCGGAGCCGTTATACGACAAACGAAACTGAAGCCCTCAAAAAGTTCACGCCTCGGCCAACTGTACAGAGAGCCTGATTTTTGCATTAAACCAGACGGGGTCTGGTCGATGCCTGATGCACGCCTGATGAACTGGCAAGTTCCAACAGGTCCTAAGCTTCTTGCGTTTGACGTCCAAAATATCGCAGATAACACCAGCAAAACTGGAAATGGCGCTTTCGATGAAATACCACATCATGATCACGGGCTGTCCAAGGTTCGCACGTGTATTGGCGATTACCTGCGGCACTCTCGTCATGGCTGGCGTGGCCTTCGCTCAACCCAAACCTCCGGTCGGCAATGTTCCGTCGCCAAAGCCTGTTTTGTCCCTGCCCGCGAAAGCCCCAGCAGCGCAATCCATTTGGGAAGGTCGTTGGAGCGGCAGCTTCGGCGCGCGCTCTGACGTCAGCGTCACATTCTCCGGCGAGCGCATCACCGGCGTCTCGTTCGTCGGCCAGCCACTGACAGTCACGTCGACGTCGGTCAATGGCGGCATCGCCACCATGAGCGGTCCGGATTTCTCGATGACCCTGACCCGCATCGGCCCCGCCAGCGCGCAGGGCATTTACGAGAACAACCGCAAGGAAAAAGCGGCTGTCCTGCTCAACAAGGGCTGATTATTCCGCGACAGCGACCGCGAACTTCGCGAAGAACTCGTCAGCGTATTTCTTCGCCACAGAATCGATCAGGCGTGAGCCAAGTTGCATGATCTTGCCACCGACCTGGGCATCGACCTCATAGCTCAGCAAGGTGCCGCCGCCCTCTGCATCACTGAGCGCCACTTTCGCGCCACCCTTGGCAAAGCCGGCAATGCCGCCCTCGCCTTCGCCGCTGATGGTGTAGCCGTTCGGCGGGTCGAGGTCTGACAGCGCGACCTTGCCCTTGAATGTTGCCTTGACGGGCCCGAGCTTGATTTTGGCCACTGCTGAAAAATGCGTGTCATCGTCTTTGGTCAGCACCTCGCAACCTGGAATGCAGGTTTTCAGCACCTCCGGGTCATTCAGCTTGGCCCAGACCACGTCACGGCTGGCAGGCAGCGAAACCTCCCCTTGCATCTTCATGGCCATGTCATGCTCTCCCGATTTGGCATTACAACTTGCGGCAACGATGCCGAGACCGCTATCGAAGACAAAACCCCGCCCCACGCAAGGGGGGACAGCAGGCTTTTCCCAATGTCACACACGCATCAGGCCCGCCTGTTTGACCCACTCATGAACGATGGACGTGTCGATGCAGTGCTCGGCGATGCGGGCTATGTGCGAGCGATGCTCGCTTTCGAAGCCGCTTTGGCGCGGGCGGAGGCCCAAGCAGGTGTCATCCCGGCTGATGCCGCACATGCCATCAACACGGCAATCGATACCATTCACGGCAGCGAGCTTGACGACATGGCGGCGGCCATCGCCGAAGGAACCGCCCGTGCTGGCACGCCCGTTATTCCGCTGGTCAAATTGCTGACGGCGAGAACCGACCCTGTTGGCCAACCCTACGTTCACTGGGGCGCGACCACTCAGGATGTCATGGACACAGCGCTCGTCATGCAGGTGCGCGACGTTTGCACATTGCTCGACGAGGGCCTCGGCCAGCTTGGCAATGCATTGGCGTCGCTGGCGCAGGAACATCGCGACACGCCGATGGTGGCACGCACCGTGATGCAGCACGCGCTTCCGACCACGTTCGGGCTGAAGGCCGCCGGGTGGCTCAGCACCGTGACGCGCCACCATGGCCGTCTCGGCGAGCTTGGGCCGCGAGTCATGGCCCTCCAGTTCGGCGGCGCGGCTGGCACGTTGGCCTCGCTTGGCAACCAGGGCCCTGCGGTCAGCGCAAACCTCGCCCGCGAACTCGGGCTGATCTTGCCAGATGTTCCATGGCACTCGGCGCGCGACCGCGTTGGCGACATCGCGATGTTCTGCGGACTGCTTTGCGGCACGCTTGGCAAGATCGGGCGCGATGTGGTGCTGATGATGCAGACGGATGTTCAGGAGGCGTTCGAGCCTGTGGCGCCGGGTCGTGGCGGCTCGTCCACCATGCCTCACAAGCGCAATCCCGTGCTGGCCGCTGTGATGATCGGAGCTGGCACCGCTGCGCCGGGTCTCGTCAGCACCATCCTGTCAGCCCAGATGCACGAACATGAGCGCGCGGCGGGTTCGGCCCATGCCGAATGGCGAACGCTGCCGGACCTTCTGCGCCTTGCTGGCGGCGCGCTGAAGGCTGCGATCACTCTCATTGAAGGTCTGGAGATTGATGAAGCCCGCATGCGCCTGAACCTCGAGGCCACAAATGGGCTGATCATGGCCGAAGCAGTGATGATGGCGCTCGGCAGAAGGATCGGTCGGCTGCAGGCACACCATCTGGTCGAGGCTGCCTGCAAGACCGCTGTTGCTGGGCATCTGCATTTGCAAGCGGTGCTGAGTACTGACACTGAAGTCACCGCGCATCTCACGCACGACGAACTGGCAAAGTTGTTCGAGCCCGAAAGCTACCTTGGCTCGGCCGGTCATTTTGTCGATTCGGCTCTGAGCGCACATCGGGCGCTGGCAACATGACGAGGATGAACAACTGCACATGGCTATTCTGACCGACACCGAACGCAGCATCGCCGCAGGCACAGACGGCACAGCGATGGCCATGCGGATCGTCGCAGACAGCGCCCGGCTGCTCGGCGCACCACGCCTCATCCCGGTGCAGTCCGCCCATATCGACGGCGCGCTCTACCATGGCGACGCAGGCACCCTGTTCGCCGAGGAGCTCGTGCGGCTCGGCGCAAAAGCCGCGATCCGCGCCACGTTGAATGTCGGCGCGCTTGACCTGATGGGCTGCTCGAAAAGCCGCCTCAGTGGCGCAACCCGCGACATGGCCAAGCGCCTGATGCTGGCTTACGAGGCCATGGGTTGCGAAAAAAGCTGGACCTGCGCGCCCTACCAGGCCGGCCACCGCCCAGCAATCGGGACCGATGTGGCATGGGGCGAAAGCAACGCGGTTGCTTTCTGCAACTCGGTGCTCGGAGCGCGCACAAACCGCTATGGCGACTATCTCGATATCGCCTGCGCCATCACCGGACGCGCGCCCGATTGTGGCTTGCACAAACCAGAAAACAGGCTCGCGACTGTGATCGTCGACGTCAGCGCCCTGCCCGCAGTGTTGCTCTCCAGCGACTGGATTTGGCCAGTTCTCGGCACGCTCTATGGCCGTGAGATCGGCACCAGCATCGGCGTGATCGACGGCGTGGTCAGCCCCGTCAGCGAAGACAAACTCAAGGCTTTCGGCGCGGCCGCCGCGTCATCAGGCGGCGTCGGCCTCTTTCACATCGCCGACGTCACGCCTGAAGCCCCCGATCTCGCAACGGCGACTGGCGGCTTGCCCACGTCGCGCATCATGGTGACGCCCGCCATGATCCGGCAGGCACAGGCTGGCCTTTCGACGATCCATGACGCAGCCAGCATCGATGCGGTTGCCATCGGCAGCCCTCACCTGTCGCTGGAAGAGCTTGAATCAGTTTGCCAACTGCTTGAATCACGCAGCGCAAAAGTGCCGATCTATGCCTGCACCGGTCGCCATGTCGTCCGTGAAGCTGATCGAACAGGTCTTCGCAAGGCATTGGAAAGACTCAACGTCATCGTGGTGGCGGACACCTGCGTGGTGGTGACGCCAATCCTGCCGGCAATCGATGGTGTTCTGATGACGAATTCCGGCAAGTTCGCGCACTATGCGCCCGGCAACACAGGCTATGGCGTTGTCTACGGCTCGCTCGCCGATTGCATCGAGAGCGCTGTCGCTGGCCGCCCCGTCATCACCGAAGCGGCGCTGGCACCATGACAACATTCGCAACCGACATCCTGATCGAGGGTCCTGCGACGCTTGGCAACGTGCTGGTGCTTGCCGCACCGATCAGCTTCTGGGGCGGGGTCGACCCGTTCACTGGCGACATCATCGACGCGCGCCATCCGGATCGTGGCCAGAACATCAGTGGCAAGGTGCTGGCCCTGCCCGGCACCATCGGCTCATCCTCAGCGTCTGCTGTCTTGCTTGAACTGGTGCGCACAGGCCGCGCTCCTGCCGCCATCATCCTGCACGAGCCTGATGCCATCTTGCTGCTCGGCCTGATCGTGGCGCGCGAAATGGGTTGGCCAACGCCAATCGCTCTGAAGCTGGATCGCGATATGCAGAAGAGGCTGGCAGGCGTGGTCGCTGTGTCAACCGACGGCTTGATCAGCACGTAACGTCAGATCAGCCGTCATTGCTTCGCTACTCTCGCAACGACGCCTTGCCCTCAAAATGTCCCGAACAGCCTGTTGCGGTAGATCAGCCCCGGCCCGGTCTGCTTGCCGCGCAAAGCCAGCACTTCGCCGATGACAATACGGTGCGTGGCCATGGTGCGCACGTCGATTAGGCGGCAATCGAAGCTTCCCAGCGCCGTGGTCAGCACTGGCGAGCCTGTCACGGCATGGGTCCATTCGCCTATCCCGAAGCGCGCCTCGCCCTCCACCCCCTTGCGGCCCGCAAACGCCTCTGCCACGGCCTGATCGACATCGGACAACGTGTTGACGCAGAACACGCCGTTGGCCTCGATTTCAGCGAGTGTGTTGCTGTCGGTGCGGATGCAAGCCAGCAGCATCGGCGGCGCATCGGACAGCGAAGTCACGGCGCTGGCAGTCAGCCCGGCACGATGCTGGCCATCCTTGGCGGTGGTAATGACGTGCACCGAAGCGGTGACATGTGCCATGGCCTGCCGGAAATCGGCGGATGAAACGGCAGCAGCATCGTGGCCAGTCGCGGGAAAAGAGGGTCTGGCTGTCATGAAATCTCGTTCTGCTGCCGTGAACCCGGCCAGTCATGCACTGCATGTAGGCTGATAGGACGAAAAAGCCAGAGCGCATACGCGAATGTGGACAGCGCTGCCCTGCATCTTGGCCCATGACACCTCCTCGCCCTATAGACAATTCAAGTCTGGACTGTTCAGCCATGCACATCCTTGTCGTCGGTGCCGGCATCACGGGCACGGCCTGCGCCCATGCCCTTCTCGACGAAGGCCACAGCATCACGCTGGTAGACCTAGATGGCAGCGCGGCCCGCGCGCGCGGTGCGCCGTCCGTCGGCAACGCGGGCTGGATTGCCCATGGCGACATCCTGCCGCTGGCACACCCGAAGATCATCATGCAGGCTCCGCGCATGCTGCTTGATCCGCTCGGGCCGCTCAGCATCCGCGCGCGCTACCTCCTGCCGCTGCTGCCGTGGCTGGCGCGCTTCCTTTGGGCCTCGCGTCCTTCCGCTGTCGAAGCCTCGACGAGGGCGCTGGTGTCCTTGCAGACGCACGCCCTGCCCACATGGCTCGCGCGCACGAGGGCTCTGGGCCTGGAAAAGCACATCAGGCGCAAGGGCGGCCTTTACATGCTTGATACGCCACGAAGCATCGAGAAGGCTCGCGCAGAGGTGGCCCGCCAGCAGCGCGAGGGCATCAATGTGGATATCATCACCCTTGATGAAGCGCGTCAGCTTGAACCTGCATTGCGTGATGTCTTTGCCGGCGCACTTTATCACGCTGACTCGGCTCACATTTCCGATCCGCTCTGGCTCACCACCGCATTGTTCGAAGCGGCCATTGCGCGTGG
>JBOFFB010000238.1:0-6279 GCA_051648385.1 Allobosea sp. | reverse complement strand
TACGATACCTTCCGGAAATGATGAGCAACTGCGGCGCGGGGATACCTCCGCGCCGCAACCTCCTGTTGCCACGCTGAAAGCCACCATGCAGGCTGCAAACATCTCCCGGCGGACGCCTTACCTGTTCCTGACACCTGCGGTTGTCATTCTTGGCGTCGCGCTGATGTATCCCATTGGCTACATGGTCTACGCGAGCTTCCTCGACTGGAACCCGAGCCAGCGCATCGGCCAGGCGGGCTGGGTCGGCCTGCGCAACTATATCTTCTTGCTGAATGACCCGAAGTTCCGCGAGTCTTTTGCTGTCACGCTTGTTTTCGCAGCCTCGGTCGTCTCGATCGAGATGGTACTGGGAGTGGGGCTTGCGCTGTTGCTCGACCGGAACATCCGGGGCATGTCCGTGCTCCGCACACTGTTCATCCTGCCCATGATGATCGCGCCCATCGTGGTAGGCCTGATGTGGCGCTATATGTACCATCCGACCGTCGGCACTTTCAACCGCACATTGAAATCGATTGGGCTGGACCCCGTGCCATGGTTGTCCGATGCCAACTGGGCGTTGGCAGCCATCATCATCGCCGACATCTGGCAGTGGACGCCCTTCATCTTCATCCTGGCGCTGGCTGCACTGCAGTCATTGCCGCGCTCTGCGCTGGAGGCCGCGCGTATCGATGGCGCGAATGGCTGGCAGCAGATCATCCACATCAAGTTGCCGCTGATGGTGCCGGTTCTCATTGTCACGGGCCTGCTCAGGCTGATTGATGCCTTCAAGGTGCTCGAAGTCGTGCTGGTGCTGACCAATGGCGGGCCTGGCCTTTCCACCGAGATCCTGTCGCTGCGCATTTCGCGCACAGCATCCGAATTCCGTGAGCTTGGCGTCGCCGCTGCAATGTCGAACATCCTGCTGCTCCTCCTCCTGGTGCTGACGCTCGCAATGTTCCTGTTCAACAAGCTGAACGAGACGCGGGCCGCGCGACTGCGGGCGGCAGCGGAACGAGGAGGCCACTGACATGAGCGCAGCCCCTGCAGAGCGCCAGCATCCCGGATTCTATGCCTTGGTCGTCGCCCTCGTGGTCATGTCCGTCGGGCCGATTGTACTGATGCTGACCACGTCACTGCGTCTCAATGTCGAAATCATGAGCGACACGTCCAGCTTGCTGTTCATGCCAACGCTTCGTAATTACGAGGCCGTGCTGTGCGATGTCCTGTGGTACACACCTGCCACAACTGGAGTCTGCGACCCGACTTTTGCCCGGGCGCTTGGCAACTCGCTGTTCATCGCCACCATCGCCACCGTACTCACGCTCGTCATCGGCTGCATGGCAGCCTATGCCATCGTGCGCTTCCGCTTCTTCGGGCGCGACGGGTTGTCACTGATGACGCTGATCATGCGCATGGTGCCGCCCGCAGTGCTGCTGGTGCCGGTCTTTGGCATCTGGACGTTCCAGTTCTGCATCGGCGACCGCTGCGCGGCAGGCACGCATTGGGGCATCATCCTTATCTATGTGGCGATGAACCTGCCCTTCGTCATCTGGATCCTGCAGAGCTTCATTGCGCAGGTGCCGATCCAGCTCGAAGAAGCTGCCCGCATCGACGGCGCGGGACCGTTCCGCGTATTCTTTCTCATCGTCTTGCCGCTGATCAAGCCGGGCCTTGCCGCGGCGGCCATTTTCACCTTCCGCATCGCATGGAATGAGTTCCTGCTGGCCAATGCGCTCGCCGACCGCAAGACACGCACCGTGCCCGTGACCATCGTCAACTCGCTCACCGAGTACAACATCGACTGGGGCGTCATCATGGCAACCGGCATGCTGCTGGCTGTGCCGCCGATCATCTTCACGCTGCTGGCATCGCGCCAGATCATCACCGGCATGACCGCCGGCGCGGTGAAGGGCTGACGGAGGCCGCGTCAGCATGATCGAGTGGCTTCTTTCCCCCATTGACGCTGGCAGGGTCCACGCCGTCAGCGAGGCTGTTGCCTGGCACGGCCGCAGCATGACGCTTGCCTGGGGTGTGTGCGTGCCGATCGGCGTGCTCGCAGCGCGGTTCTTCAAGATCCTCCCCGGACAGGACTGGCCGCGCGAGCTCGACAACCACGCCTGGTGGCTGACCCATCGCATCCTGCACTATGGCGCTGGCCTGTTGACGTTGGCAGGGCTGGTGCTGGTGATGAGGGGGCTCGGACAGCTCGGCAACAGCGGCATCCATGCCATCTTCGGCTGGGCTGTGGTGGCACTGGCGGCCGGGCAGTTTCTGGGCGGCTGGTTCCGCGGCAGCAAGGGTGGTCCGACGGATCCCAACCCCGACGGATCGTTGCGCGGGGACCACTACGACATGACGGCCCGTCGGCTGGCATTTGAATATCTCCACAAGATCGGCGGCTACGTGGCGCTTGCAATTGCAACCGCCGCGATCCTCACAGGCCTGTGGCGGGCCAACGCTCCAATGTGGATGTGGCTCGGGCTTGCCGTATGGTGGGTGTGCTTCGCGTCGGCGTTCGTATCACTTCAGCGCGCTGGATGGGCTGCCGAAACCTACAAGGCGATCTGGGGGCCGGACCCGCAGCATCCTGGCAATGCGCACCACCCCAAGGCTGGCCGCGCAAGCACACCGGGCGAGTAGGCCATGCACTTGGCAAAAGGCAGAGGTATCGCCCATGGGCAGTGATGGTGATCTCCCGCAGGTTGGTTCGTTGCCGAAGATCGACGAAGATGCATTGGCCGCACGCCACTGCGTCCATCGCCATTTCGAAGTGGCTTACGATGCTGTCGGCACGGAGGCTTGCAGGGTGCGCGGCACCTGTGTGACCCACGCACACAATATGCCAATATGCTAACAAAAGATCTGGGCTAAGCAGCCATGTTTCACACGGGAGCATTTCATGAGTTTCGTTGAGGTCGTGGATATCGCGTTCAAGCGTTTTGTGATGGGCAACGCGCCTGTGCACAGATTGGCTACCGGCTTTGACTGGGTTGAAGGACCGGTCTGGTTTGGCGACGCAAACTGCCTGCTGTTCTCCGATATTCCGAACAATCGGATCATGCGCTGGATACCGGAACGTGGCGTGAGTGTTTACCGCGAGCCGTCCAATTTCAGCAACGGCCACACCCGGGACCGCCAAGGCCGCCTGGTCTCCTGTCATCATGGCACGCGAAATGTCACCCGCACCGAATACGATGGCAGCATCACTGTGCTTGCAGACAGTTATCGTGGCAAACGACTGAATTCGCCGAACGATGTGGTAGTCAAGTCCGACGGAACGATCTGGTTCACGGATCCTCACTACGGGATCTTGACCAACTATGAGGGACATCAGTCAGAGCAGGAGCAACCTTGCCACGTTTACCGTCTCGATCCCGCTGACGGTTCGATCACTGCAGTCATCACGGACATGGCCTGTCCCAACGGCATAGCTTTCTCGCCAGATGAGGATTTTCTTTTTGTGAGCGATACTGGCCGCATGTTTGGAGATGACCCGACCCATATCAGGCGTTTCACAATCCGCGCCAATGGTCAGGTGTCGGGCGGAGATGTGTTCCATGCCGTAGATTACGGCGTTTCGGATGGTATTCGTTTTGATGTGGACGGAAATCTCTGGTCGTCTGCGGCTGACGGCGTTCACTGCATCAACCCGTCCGGCTCTCTGCTCGGCAAGATCCTCGTGCCGGAAACTGTTTCCAACGTCTGCTTCGGCGGCCGTGGCAAGCATCGTCTTTTCATCACTGCGAGCACGAGCCTCTATGCCATCGCCCTCAACCGGACCGGCGTTTGATTTGTGATTTTCCGGCAACGTCTGACCGCCAATCGGCACCTGCGTACAATTCGCGCGACTGAACATTGAGGTTTGTTTGCATCCGGTGTTGGTGCGGGAATGCGCCAATCACTCGTTCGAGGCGTGTTGCCCTTGACGTGCCCCCAGCAAAACAGGCCAATCAGAACTGGAATTTTCCACTTATGATCCCGTGACCGGGGCGAGGGGAGTTCCATGAAGGCATAGAAGTTCCCAGAGGCACCGATCGCGTGTGCTGTGAAGCAGGCGGAGGCTGGTGTCTCCGTCGCGGAAGACCGCTTTCAGTTCGGACCAAATGCGCCAAAGGGAATTGCCCGCAGCGTCACCCGGTATACCGGTATCATCACGGGTCGCATCAAAAGGCCATTCTTGAGCGAGAAGAACAACCTGGGCTTCCAGGCCACTCACGGCGTCGGCACCACGGGGGCTATTCAGGATACGGCAGGCAATTTACCCAGATCGACGCAGTCATCCTCAATGAACTGGGCCATCTGCCATTCCCGGTTTCTGGCGGCACTTTGCTCTTCCACTTGAGCAGCCAGCTCTACGAGAAGACATCCCCCATCATCATGACCAATCTCAACTTTGCCGAAGGGATCACCGTCTTCGGCGACGTCAAGATGACCACAGCACTCCACGACCGCATCACACACCATTGCGACATTCTCGAAACCAGGAACGGCTCCTGGCGCTTCAAGCAGCGCAAGAAAACAAGCCCGTGATCTGATCATTACTCGGCGCTGTTACCTGAGCAGTTTTCGGCGCTGCCTGACACCATGCATCAAGTCCACCGTGCTCGATCTTGCTGCGCTTCCCTGCAAGACAGGCTTGCGGCCAGAACCAGGACTTGTATGATGAAGAAATGCGGACGATAGTTCGAGATGCGAACAAATTTGCAACCGGCATGAGTGGCTCGGACAGATTGCGGGTGGGGTTGATCATCAACCCTGTTGCCGGGCTTGGCGGCGCGGTTGGACTGAAAGGCACCGATGGTCTGGCAGCCTCCGAAAAGGCCCTGGCGCTTGGCGCAGAACCGCAGTCTGCCCACCGGGCAGCTGTAGCCATAAGTCTGCTTGTTCCGCTCGCCCGGCGGCTGGAACTGATCTGTGCACCGGGTGTCATGGGGGCCAATCTGGCAGCCTCGCTCGGGTTCGAGCATGCGACTGTTGGCACAGCAGGTGCGATAACCACTGCACGCGAGACCCGCGCCGCTGCAGCCGAGATGGCGCGTTCCGGCGTTGGACTGATCGTGTTTGCCGGTGGCGACGGCACGGCGCGTGATGTGTTCGATGCGGCACCGGAGATTGGCCTTCTGGGTGTGCCGACCGGCGTCAAGATGCACTCCAGTGTCTTCGCAACATCACCTGAAGCAGCCGGCCGGATTGCTGCACTGATCGTCGCCAGCGACGCATCCCGCATAACCTGGCGGGATGCTGAAATCATGGACATCGATGAAGACGCCTTGCGCCTCGGGCGCGTGTCGGGGCAGCTTTATGGTTATGTACGCTCGCCGATGGAGCGCGCAGGCATGCAGAACTGCAAGACCCCTTCACGCGGAGATGATGACGCCGCGCTCCTTGCATTGGCCAAGCGTATTGTTCGGGAGATGGAACCCGGTGTCATCCATGTGCTGGGTTGTGGCACCACGATGCGCATGATCAAGCGCGAACTTGGCGCTGAAGGGACATTGCTTGGGGTTGATGTGGCTCTGGACGGCCGGTTGATTGCGACAGATGTGGACGAAACACGGCTTCTGCGTCTGACCAGCACCACGCCGTTCAAGATCGTCACTGGCGTCACTGGCGGACAGGGCTTTGTGTTTGGGCGTGGCAACCAACAGATCAGCGCCGACGTTCTGAAGCGTGCTGGCCGAGACAACCTGTTGATCGTGACGGGCCAGACCAAGCTGACCGCACTTGATCCGCCATGCCTGCGTGTCGACACTGGCGACAGACGGGTCGATGCGATGCTCGCCGGATACATCCGCGTGCATACCGCGCCTGGCCAAACCATGATGATGCGGATTGCCGCATGATGACAATCTTTTCAACCCGATTAGAGGAACTGGCCTTGTGAGCCTGATCAAGACTGCAGCACATCCTTACATGGCCAACTCGGTGCCCGAGATCAAAGCCGCCATGCTGAAAGACATCGGTGTCAGGACAATCGAGGAACTGTTCGAGCAGATCCCTGCCGATCACCGCATGAAAGAGCCATTGAAGCTCGAGCCCGGCATGCGTTCCGAGGCAGAACTGAAAAAACATCTGGTCGGGATGCTTCGCAAGAACAGCACTTGCGAGACCCATCTCAGCTTTCTCGGTGCCGGAATCTGGCAACACCACGTCCCGGCGATCTGCGATGAAATCGGGACTCGCTCGGAATTCCTGACGTCGGTCTGGGGTACGGCAATGTCAGATCATGGCCGCAATCAGGCCTGGTTCGAATTCTGTTCCCAACTTGGCGAACTGGTCGGCATGGATTTCGTCGGACTG
>JBOFFB010000237.1:0-2186 GCA_051648385.1 Allobosea sp. | reverse complement strand
CTGCGCTCGCAGGACCGGCAGCAGCACGCGAACGACAATCCGAGCCGCACATCATGGGTTATGCAGCGGCGGCTGCAGCTGCCGACATCGTGCCGCTTGCTGGTGCAGTGGCGGTGCCTGCCATCCAGGCCAAGATGTTGCACAGTCTGGCGTTGATCCACGGGGTGGCGTGGGACCGGCAAGTGCTGGGCGAGTTCAGCGCCTGCCTTGGTGCGGGCACGGCCACGCGCATCGCGGCGAGCCTCGGGCTCAGGCAGCTCGCCAAACTCATTCCGGTCTACGGCCAGACCGTTGGCGCGGCAGCGGCAGCGGCCACCAGCTTCGCGACCACCATCGCGCTTGGCAGGGCGGCGGTGTATTTCCTGAAGCGCCGCAGGGCCGGTGTCAGCGATCCGGACGGCGTCACAAAGGCCTATCGCGAGGCGCTGGCCGAGGCATTCCGTGCCAAGGCGGGTAAATCATGACGGAGACGAGCAAAGCCCGCACTGGCACAAGCCTGCTGCTGATCGGGCTATGCCTCATTGTACCGACGCTGACACTGATACCGCTTGGCGGCGTGTGGCTGTTCCAGAACGGCCTTGCGCTGTATTGGGCGGGCGCGGCTTGCGTGTTCACATTTGGTGTCTATGGCTTGCAACGCTGGCTGCTGAGGCCCGCACCGACCCAGATCGATGTGCCACCGCGCGATCTGAACGTGGGTGATTCCACGCCCGACCCAGACTGGACACCCGCAGAGAACAAGGCCTGGGCCAGCGTGACCGCCATGGCTGACACTGTGAAGCCCGCCGAACTCACCAGTCGGGAGGCCCTCATTGCGCTGGCTCTCGGCACCATCGAGGCGACAGCGCGCGAGCTGCACCCCGAACAGAAAGAACCGCTCTGGCAATTCACCGTGCCCGAAGCACTGGCCTTGATCGAGCAGGTCAGCGGGCGGCTCCGGGCGGGCGTTGCCGGTGCCGTGCCGCTGGGTGACCGGCTGACTGTGGCGCAGGTGCTGAAACTCTACCGCTGGCGCTCCGCCATTGACCTGGCAGAGAAAGGCTACGACCTGTGGCGGCTGGTCAGGATGGTCAATCCGCTCAGCGCCGCCACGCAGGAACTGCGCGAGCAGGTCAGCAAGCGCGTCTATGCCTGGGGCCGCGACGAGCTTAGACTGCGTCTCGCCCGCAAGTTCGTGTTCGAGATCGGGCGCGGCGCAATCGACCTTTATGGCGGGCGGCTGCGCGTCACGGGGGAGGTGCTGGCCGCCCATGTGTCCGCGAAAAGCCAGCGCGATTTGTCCAGCGTCGCAGGAAAGCTGGCAGAACCCTTGCGGATCGTGTTGGCGGGACAGGTAAGCGCCGGAAAATCGAGCCTGATCAATGCCCTTCTCAGCGAGGTCAAGGCCGCAGTCGACGTGCTGCCCGCGACCGTTGGCATGACGGCGTACGCGCTGGAGCGCAAAGGCCAGCCGCCGACGCTCTTGATCGACAGTGCCGGGATTGGCGGAGACGCTGCCAACCTCAAGCTGCTGATGGCCGAGGTCGCGGACATCGACTGCGTGATATGGGTGGCCAACGCCGCACGCGCCGACCGCGAGGCCGACCGGCAAGCGCTGGATGGCTTGCGCACGGCCTTTGCCAGCCGCCGCGACCGGCGAGCGCCGCCGATCCTGCTGGTGCTGACCCACATCGACCGCCTGCGTCCGTTTGCCGAATGGAAACCGCCTTATGATCTTAACGATGCCGCCGTGCCCAAGGCTGTGTCCATCAAGGCTGCCATCGAGGCTGCCTCGGCCGATCTCGGCTTCGGCCAGGCCGACGTGGTGCCGGTGTGCCTCGACGAGGAACTGGGTGCCTACAATGTCGACACTGTCTGGGCGGCGATCGCGGGCAAATTGCCGGATGCGCAAAGAGCGCAACTGGTGCGCACGCTTGGCGACCATGCCGCTAAGGTTGACTGGGGGCGTATCTGGAACCAGACGCTGAATGCCGGCAAGGTGCTGACGAAACTGGTGAAGAAGTGACGTGATGGCGTTACCGTCGACAGATGTGCTGATCAGTGAATGCGGCCCGCGCGATGGCTTGCAGAACATCAGCCAGATCATGCCCACTGCTGACAAGCAGCGCTGGATCAAGGCGCTTTACGACGCGGGTCTGCGCGAAATCGAGGTCTGCTCGTTCGTGCCGGCCAAGCTGATGCCGCAG
>JBOFFB010000236.1:0-2639 GCA_051648385.1 Allobosea sp. | reverse complement strand
CGGCAGGTCACAGCCTCAAAGCGGACGCGGTTTCACCGACCGCTGCGCTTGCAGCGTTTGGAACGGTGGGCGGAAGGACTAAGCCGCTCCGCGGCATTGGCACCTGACCGCGAGGTCGGCACTTATTTCACGGTTTTTCTTTGCGGCAGGCCCTTCTGGGCTGACGATTGAGGTCTTCTCAATCATCAGACAGGAGGTTCCCATGACAGAGGAGAAGACCACCCCGCTGCGCCAGCGGATGATCGAAGACATGGATATTCGCGGGCTGTGCGAGAAGACGCAAAAAGCCCACATCCGGAATGTGAAGCATTTCGCGTCATTCCTCGGGCGGCCGCCCGACACAGCTACCCCTGAAGATCTGCGCGCCTATCAGCTCAGGATGACACAGGATGGCGTGACGGCCAGCACCTACAACGTGCGCATCATTTCCCTGCGGTTCTTTTTCGGCATCACCTGTGGACGCGATGAGATGAAGCGCTTCATGCAGTTTCATCGCAAGCCCCGCAAATTGCCGATTGTCCTGAGTGTCGAGGAGGTGGCTGATTTGATGGCCGCCGTGCCCGGCCCTGGGCTCAAATATCGGGCGGCTCTTGGCATCAGTTACGGTGCCGGGCTGCGTGCATCCGAAGTCTGCAACCTCAAGGTCAAGGATATCGACAGCGATCGGATGCTGATCCATGTCGATGATGGCAAGGGAGGGCGGGATCGCAAGGCTATGCTGTCGCCAAGCCTGCTGGATCTGTTGCGCGACTATTGGCGCGAGTCGCGCCCCGAGGGGTGGTTGTTCCCCGGCAAGCCAAAGATCAGCCCGCTATCGTCCCGACAACTGAACCGTGCATTCACCTCAGCCAAGCACATGGCAGGTATCCAGAAGGCCGCTACGCTGCACACATTGCGGCACAGCTTCGCCACACACCTGCTGGAAGCCAACACGGACGTGCGGGTGATCCAGGTGTTGCTTGGCCACTCCAAGCTGACGACCACTGCCCGGTATGCCCATGTGGCAACAAAGACCATCCGCAGCACCGTCAGCCCTTTCGAGCAGATGAAGCTCTTGCAAGACGAGACCTTGCGACGAGGGCTGGAATAGCGCCAAGGGCCGGTGCCCCGGCCCAAACTGGAGATCGCTGACATCTTTCGCGCCCATGGTCCTGCGTGGCGGCAGGCGAATGCGGGGCATGTCAGCCTGTCCCAGTTGAAGGTGATGTCAGCGATTGAAGCCTGCCGGACCGAAGCGCTCGGCGGGCACGTGGCCGGTTGCACCAAATGCGGCCACCATCACATCAGCTTCAACTCCTGCAAAAATAGGCACTGCCCCAAGTGCCAGGGGCCAGCGGCGCGCGACTGGATGGAAGCGCGCGCCCAAGACTTGCTGCCCGTGGAATATTTCCACGTCGTCTTCACGATTCCGGCCGAGATTGCGCAGATCGCTTTCTGGAACAAGAAGGCAGTCTATGGCCTGTTGTTCAAGGCATCCGCCGAAACGGTGATGACCGTCGCCGCCGATCCCAAACGAATGGGCGCACGGGTGGGCATGACCAGCGTTTTGCATACCTGGGGCTCGGCGCTGACCCATCATCCACACATCCATATGATCGTGCCCGGCGGCGGCCTGTCACCCGACGGCACGAACTGGGTCGCCTGCCGCCCCGGATTCTTTTTGCATGTGCGGGTGCTATCGCGGCTGTTCCGACGCCTGTTTCTGGAGGGGCTGATGGATTTGCACCGCGCAGGCCAGCTCACCTTCTTCGGTGATCTCGCCAGTTTGTCAGAAGCAAAGGCGTTTGCTACATGGCTCGCCCCATTCCGCAAATCCGAATGGGTGGTCTACGCCAAGCCGCCTTTCGGAGGTCCCGAGGCCGTGCTGGCCTACCTGAGCCGATACACCCATCGTGTCGCCATCTCGAATGCGCGCCTGGTCAGCGCCGATGCCCAGACCGTTGCCTTCCGCTGGAAAGACTACCGCATCAAATCCGGCGACCGCCAAAAGGTGATGCGGCTGGCCACGCCTGAGTTCATTCGGCGGTTCCTGATCCATGTGCTACCCGACGGCTTCCATCGTATCCGGCATTACGGCCTGCTGGCCAGTTCGACCCGCAAGGCCAACATCACAAAGATCCGCGCCTTGCTCTGCGTCCGGCGCCCCGAACAGGCTGCCGCATCAGGACCCGACGCGGAAATCATCCCACTCACCCTGCGCGAACCGTGCCCCTGTTGCGGTGGCCCCATGCGCGTCATCGAGATCTTCCGCCGAGGGCAAAAGCCGATGTCGCGCGCACCACCACGGGAGCGGGCCGCATGACGCTCCGCCTGTCAATTGCCAGAGAACGCCACCGGTTGCACCCCACAGACCCGGTCCGAACGAGCTGTGCGCATCCTCCTTCGGTGCGAAAAACGGCAGTAATCACACCAAATCGAACAGCGTCGCCAGGAACATCGAACGAGATTGCCCCCGTCTCGGGCACCATGCGCACCTTTAGTCGCACACCTGATGCGCCCGTTGCCCCAACCCGCGGCGCACTTTCCCCATAGGCCGATCCAAGACCCCCGCGGCTTCCTCCTTCCGAGGTTTGTCAACGTGGGCCGACAGCTCTTGGCCGCCAATGTCGTGCCGCGGCCCACATCGAAAAACCTTCAGG
>JBOFFB010000235.1:0-6111 GCA_051648385.1 Allobosea sp. | reverse complement strand
GAAACCGTCAGTTCCGTGGGCGCGGTCATCAACACATTGCGGACCGGCGGCGAGGCGGGCGTCCTGTTCGAAGAGCTGAAGGCTGGCTTGTCGGCACCACTGGCGGGCATGGGCTTGTCATTCTCGTCCTCGCTGTTCGGTGTTGCCGGTTCGCTTGTTCTCGGTTTTCTCGATCTGCAGTTGGGCCAGGCCCAGCGCCGCTTCCGCATGGAGGTCGAGGACTGGATGGTGACCGGGCTCGGTCAGGGTGCCCCCGAAGTCGCTACGTTGCCTGCTGCAATTTCACCGATGTTCTCGGCAGGGTCGGCCATTTCGTCTGACCTCGCCGTGCAATTGCAGCGCACGGCGCAAGTCCTGTCGGAAAACGCAGGGGGCGGAAAGCAGGCCACGCAGGCCATGTCGAACCTGGCGGAAGGCATTCAGGGGCTGGTGCAGCACATGCGCACCGAGCAGCAGTTGATCCGTGATTGGGTCGAGGCCCAGTCAGCTCGCGAGAAGGAAACACGCCGCCTGCTCGAACGGCTGCTCGCCGAGCGCAGCAAGGCGGATTGAGCCATGGCGCTCTCCCGCACGAGGCGCCGCGAAGGGGCCGACTACTGGCCCGGCTTCGTCGATGCGCTTTCAACGCTGGTCATCGGCATCGTTTTCCTGTTGTCGGTGTTCGTTCTGGCCCAGTTCTTCCTCAGCCAGGAGATCACCGGCAAGGATACCGCCCTGCGCCGCCTTGAAAATCAGGTGGCGGAACTGACCGACCTGCTCGCCCTCGAAAAAAGCCAGAAGCGCTCGGTCGAAGAGAACCTTGCTTTGCTGCAGTCGACGCTGGACCGCACGGACAGTGACCGTACACGTTTGCAAGGCTTGCTAGATGGTGGTTCTGGAGCGGCAGGCGCGGCGCAGACCCGCGCCCAGCAATTGCAAGGCGCGCTCGATACCGAGCGCCAACTTTCGCAACGCGCGCAGTCGGCCGTTGAACTCCTGAACCAACAGATCGCAGCCATGCGCAGGCAGCTGGCGGCGCTGGAGGAGGCGCTCTCGGCATCCGAGTCACGTGATAAGGAATCCCAGACACGCATTTCCGATCTTGGCAGCCGCCTCAATGTGGCGCTGGCGCAGCGCGTGCAGGAACTGGCGCGCTACCGCTCGGATTTCTTTGGGCGCATGCGGCAGATCCTGGGAAACCGGCCCGACATCCGTGTCGTGGGTGACCGTTTCGTTTTCCAGTCCGAGGTGTTCTTCGATGCCGGTGCGGCCATCCTCAAGCCGGACGGACAAGCCGAACTCGACAAACTTGCCGCAGTGCTGACCGACATCGCCCGCGAGATTCCGCCGGATATTCCGTGGATCGTGCGGGTTGACGGCCACACAGATGTGCGCCCGATCCGGACCACGCAGTTTCCATCCAACTGGCATCTGTCGACGTCGCGCGCGGTTGCGGTGGTCGAATATCTGGCCACCAAAGGGCTGCAGGCGGAAAGGCTCGCGGCCACTGGTTTCGGCGAGTTCCAGCCGCTCGAGCTTGGCACTGGCGACGACGCCTTCCGCCGCAATCGCCGCATCGAGTTCAAGATCACGGAACGATGAGAGAAGCGGAGGACGGTCCCCAGCCAGCGCTGCGCGTGGCCGACATGACGCTGGATAACTGGCGCGTGGTGGTTGACCTCTGGGTCGAAGCATGGGCGAAAACCATGCCCCATATCGATTTCGAGGCACGCCGCAAATGGCTGATCAGCCAAAGGGCAACCTATTCCCGTGATGGGACGCGTGTGCGCGTGGCGCTTGACCGGATCAGCGGAAACGTCAAGGGCGCGATTACCCTGCGGCCGCGCGATGGCTACATCGATCAACTCGTCGTCGGTTCCGGTGACTGGGGCCAAGGCATCGGCCAGGCGCTTGTCTCGGACGCCAAGCGGCTATCACCCCGCATGCTCTATCTGTTCGTCAACCAGGCCAACGAACGGGCTGTGACCTTCTATGAAAAGATTGGCTTCCGGCGGATGGCCGAGAGCGTCAACGCCGACTCCGGGCTTCCGACATGGCGTTACGAGTGGGCTGGCTGATGGCGCTAGAGCATAGCGCACAAAAGTGGGTGCCAGTTTTGTGAGTACGCAATGCTCTAACCTATTATAATCGATCATCTTTCCGCATTGAGATGGAATCCATCTCAATGCGGGATGATCTAGCCGCCATACGCAAAGGACAATGCCTTGCTTGACGCCTTGATCGTGCGTTTCATGCCTGTTTTGTTCGTGCTGATCTGGTCGACGGGCTGGCTATCTGCAGGGTACTCCGCACCATATGCCGACGCACTGACGTTCCTGAGCCTGCGTTTTGCTTGCGCAGCGCTCTTGCTGGGGTTGCTGTCCGTCATGCTTGGCGCAGAGTGGCCCAAGGACTGGCGCGGCTGGCTGCATGCGCTGGTGGCCGGCATCCTGCTGCACGGGATCTATCTTGGCGGTGTCTGGTGGGCGGTGCGGCATGGATTGCCGGCGGGCATATCGGCCCTGATCGCAGCCTTGCAACCCATCATGACGGCGGCATTGTCGCTATGGCTGGTGCGCGAGCGGGTATCGCCCGTGCGCTGGGCAGGGATCGCGGTCGGCTTTGTCGGCATCGCGCTTGTGCTGGCCCCGAAGCTGATCGGCATTGCGCCGGGAACGCTGATGCTCGTGCTGGTGCCGATCCTGATCAACATCGGCGGAATGGTCGCCGTCACGGCGGGCAGTTTCTATCAGAAACGATTCCAGCAGAGCGGCGATCTGCGGACGATGACCACGGTGCAGTATCTCGGGGCCATCATGGTGACCTTGCCACTGGCCTATGCACTCGAGCCCATGGTCATTGTCTGGAACATGACCATGGTGCTGGTGCTGGCCTGGTCGGTGATAGGGCTGTCACTCGGCGGCATCGGGCTCTATCTGCTCCTCATCAGGCGCGGCGAGGTTTCGCGTGCCGCCACGTTGATCTATCTCGTGCCACCCGCCGCTGCAGTAGAGACGTACTTCCTCCTCGGCGAACGGCTCTCGTCAATCCAGATTGTCGGCATGGCGGTCACGGTCATCGGCGTCATCCTCGCCAGCCGCAAATAGTCGGCCTGCCGGGGTCGTCAGGTCCGCAAACGATATTTCACGAAACCATCGGCAGCATCGCCAGCCGCCTCTGCTTTGAGGCCCGCTGGTTTCAGGCTGACGGAGCCTGGGCCAGATACGAACGTGACATTGGCCGATGCCGGAAACGGCGCGATCGACCAGTTGTTGTCTGCGGTCGGATTGATGCGTTTCTTGTCGATGATGTGACGCACGACGACATCGCGGTTGAGGTCGGGTGCCTCCAGCACGACGGTGGTCTTTGTGCCGGGGAAATCACCACCGCCAGACGCGCGGTAGTTGTTGGTGGCGACGATGAACTCCGCCGTTTCCGAAATCGGCTGCCCGTTGAAGGCGAGCTCCACGATGCGGCGCGCATCGGGCGCAACCAGCTTGCCCTGCCCGTCATAGCGCGAGGCCTGCGTCACATCGATCCTGTAGGTGACGCCGTCGATCACATCGAAGTTGAAGGCCGGGAAACCGGGGTTGATCAGCGCCTGTTCCTCGGTCCTTGCCGGATCGATGCGGTTGAAGATGCCCGCCGAGCGCTCCAGCCATTCGCGCACCTGAGCACCTGTCACTTTCACAGCCTGCACCGTGTTGGGATAAAGATAGATGTCCGCCACATTCTTGATGGCGATCGGGCCGGCCTTGATGTCGGTGAAGAAATTCGGGCCGCTGCGCCCGCCTGACTTGAATGGCGCTGCTGCCGACAGCACTGGCAGGCTGGCGAACGCTGTTCCCGCCATCAGGCCTTTGACATAGGCGATCTGGGCATCGGCAACGATCTGAACCGACGGGTCGTCGGCCACCAGCGCGAAATAACTGTTAATCGGTGCGGATGTTTCGCCCACCGGCTCGCGCACATAAACCAGTGTGGCTTCGTGCGCGGCGGCGACTGTGGCGAGAATCGCTGCGTCGGCATCAGCCTTCGAGACGATCCTGCGGTCCTGCGTGCGTTCGAAGATCGGGCGGGCTTCGACCTTGAAATCGGCGACCTTCCAGCTTGTACCTGTGCGTTCCAGATCAAGATCGACGATGCCGAGGTGCGACCCCCAGAAGCCAGGCTGCACACAGGGCTTGCCGTTGAGCGCGCCGCGCTTGTTGTCGACGCCGTCGATGCCGTCAAAGGCCCGCGCGCCGGGAAATACCAGGTGCTGGTGGCCGGTCAGGATGACATCGACGCCATCCAGCTTTGCCAGATGCAACGCTGCGTTCTCTTCGCCGCCTTTGTACTCACCACCCACGATGCCCGAGTGGCAGAGCGCCACCACGATGTCTGCACCGGCAGCTCTCATAGCCGGAACCTGCACCCGCGCAGCACTGACGATATCGGACGCCCGCGCCTTGCCTTCTAGGTGGGCCTTGTCCCACTGCATGACCTGGGGTGGGGTGAAGCCGATGATGCCGACCTTGACGGTCTGGGCCGCGCCCGCCTCGTCCGTCACCTTCTGCTCGATGATCAGCCATGGGCGGACCAGCGGCGTGCCATCGGCCTTGACGAGATTGGCGCAGACGAATGGGAAATTCGCCGACTTCACACCGGTGTCGAGGAAGTCGAGCCCGTAATTGAACTCATGATTGCCGAGCGTCGAGCAGGCATAGCCCATGGCATTCATGGCCGCGATCATCGGGTGCACGTCGCCGGATTTCAGGCCCTTCTTGTAGGCGATCCAGTCACCCATCGAGGAGCCTTGCAGAAAGTCGCCATTGTCGAGCAACAGGTGGTTCTTGGCCTCAAGGCGGGCGGCCTTGACCAGCGTTGCGGTCTTGGCGAGGCCGACCGTGTTGTCCGCGCCATCGCGGTAATAGTCATAAGGCACGATGTTGACGTGCAGGTCGGAGGTTTCCATGACGCGCAGCTTGACGCGGGCCGGGGACTGGGCCGTGAGGGTCATTGGCATTGTGGCAATGGCTGCTGCGGCCGCGCCAGTCTTGATGGCATTGCGGCGGGTGACGTGACTGGTCATGGTGCTTTCCTTATTTTGAGAAGGTTAGCACCGGCACGTGACGGTTTCACGCGGAAAAGCGGGGGATCGTCAGTGCAAATCGCGTCATCCTCGGACTTGTTCCGAGGACCCACGTTTTCATTCGTCGCAGGGTAATGGCGTGGGTGCTCGGAACAAGTCCGAGCATGACGGTAGTGCTAGCGATGCGCAGCCGTCAGGCAGCCATCCAGATCGCTGAACATATCATCCGCGTCCTCGATGCCGCATGACAGACGCAGCAGATCAGTCGGGCAAGGTGAGCCTGCACCTTCGATCGAGGCACGGTGCTCGATCAGGCTCTCGACACCGCCAAGCGAGGTCGCGCGCTTGAAAAGCTCGACGCGTGCGGCAGTGGCGATGGCGGCCTTCTCGCCGCCGGTGACCTGTATGCTCATCATGAAGCCGAAGCCGTCCTTCATCTGCCGCGCCGCGACATCGTGGCCCGGATGCTGCGGCAAACCCGGATAAAGCACGCGGGCGACATTCGGATGTGCAGCGAGGCGGGTGGCGAGGCCCATCGCCGTTTTTGCCTGACGTTCGGCGCGCAGGTGCAGTGTCCGCATGCCGCGCATCAAGAGGTAAGCCTCGAATGGCCCGAGGATGCCGCCCTGCATCTTGCGGATTGTCTTGATGCGTTGCCAGAAGGCGTCGTCCTCGCGGGCAGCCAGTGCACCCGCCACCACATCGGAGTGGCCGTTGAGGATCTTGGTTGCGGCGTGCATCACAACATCCGCGCCGAGCAGCAGCGGCTGGGTGTGCACCGGCGAGGCGCAGGTTGAATCGACCGCCAGTTTCGCGCCAGCCTTGTGTGTGATGTCGGCGGCTGCCGCAATGTCGGTGATAGTCCAGAGCGGGTTTGATGGCGTCTCGATCCAGACCAGCTTGGTCTTGCCGGGCCGTATCGCGGCCTTTAGTTGCGCCAGATCGTCGGTTTCGCAGAAAGTGGTTTCGAGCCCCCAGCGCTTGGCTTCGGTCATCAGCCAGCTGCGCAGCGCCCAATACATCACGCGCGGGGCGACGATGTGGTCACCCGGATCAAG
>JBOFFB010000234.1:0-3817 GCA_051648385.1 Allobosea sp. | reverse complement strand
GACACCCGCGCGGATCAAGATGATCTTGATCTCCGCCGTGGCCTACTTCGTGCTGCCCATCGACGCTATCCCTGACATCATCCCGCTCTTCGGCTTCAGCGATGATGCCGCCGTGATCGCTGCGGCCCTAGCTGCCGTGGCCAGCGAACTGAAGCCAGTCCATCGTGAAAAAGCGCGCGCGGTACTCGACGACATCTAGATCTTCCCGCATTGAGATGGGATCCATCTCAATGCGGAAAGATGATCGATCATAATAAGATAGAGCATTGCGTACTCACAAAACCGGTACCCACCCTCGCCTTCGCGAGGGCACGCTTTTGTGCGCAAAGCTCTAGCGGATCAAGAGGCGGGGCATTCTCCTGGATGTCACGAGGCCTCGACCACACCCTCGGCTTCGAGAATGCGGCGCAGGCGCGTGAAGGCCAACCTGATACGCGACTTTACCGTACCAAGCGGCAGGCCGGTCGCCTCTGAGATCTGGCTGTGGGACAAGCCCTCGAAAAATGCGAGTTTCACCAGATCCAGTTGCTCCGACGGCAGTGACACAAGAGCGGTTCGCACCATTTCCTCACGCTGTTGCACGTCAAGCAACTTGTCGAGATCAGGAGTTGCCGCCGGCTGCAGCATGGGTTCTTCCGGATCAAAATCGCCCCGTTCACGACGGGCCAGGTCGATGCGTCTGTTGCGCGCGATCCGGTAGAGCCATGTCGACAGCGACGATTTCGCCGGATCGAACAACCCGGCCTTGCGCCAAAGCGTCGACATCACATCCTGTACGATTTCCTCGGCAAGCGCGGCATCGGTGCCAAGCCGCATCAGATAGGCGTTGAGCCTTGGTGCGAAATGATCAAACAGGCGCGCAAAGGAACTGCGGTCGCGGCGCTCAGCCACGTCCGCGGCCCAAGCTGCAAACTCTGCCGGATTTGGCACGTACAGTCCCTCATCAGATCGCCGCGATGGTCAGCGCGCACAGAAAGTGCGAGTTCCCCGCCGGAGAACGATGCGGTTGGCCCACGCCCCCCGTTGGCCAGCCCGCACTTCGACAAACTTGCATGTTTCGAGAAAAAACGGAACTCAAATAAGCTGTATCGCAATTTCGCCCGCTTCATGGCATGGATATACGGAATCCGGGCGGCAAGGCTCACGATCAACCCTCCAGCATGCTAAAATAGGCTCATGATTCGACTGTCTGCTCTCTTGATCATTCTGATCGCTACTATCGCCCCATCGCATGTCGGCGCGCAGGCACGAAAGCCTGCGGCGTCCCCGGCCGGGCAGGGGCAAGCCCTTGAACTCGGTACCTTTGGCGAGTGGACCGCCTATGCTTCTCCAGCGGGGCGCAGCAAGGTCTGTTACATCCTGACCAAGCCCAAGGATCGCCTTCCCAAGACATTGACGCGTGATCCGGGTTTCCTGTTCATCACCAGCCGCCCTGCCGAGCAGGTGCGCAATGAAGTCAGTTTCGTGCTCGGCTTCGCAGCCAAGGAAACCACCCCTGGCGAAGCCATGATTGGTACAACCGCGTTTGCCTTGGCACCCAAGGGCAAGAATGCGTGGCTGGCCAATGCGGCGGAAGAGAACAGTTTCATCGAGGCTGCGCGGCGTGGCCAGAGCATGAATGTCAAGGTCACCTCCGGGCGTGGCAATGCGTCCACCGACCGCTACTCTCTGGCGGGCCTGACACAAGCGCTGGAGCGCATGCGTCGCGAGTGCCCGTGATCCGACACGCGGGAGTAGGCTGCAAAAACCTTTGACCGCCCGCGCGACTCGGCTTGGCCCCGGTTTCATGCTAGTGCGCTGCCTGTGTTGGCAATGTCGGCCACGCTGCTTCGATCCCGAACATCCGGAAACGCCTGAACCATGACCATGCCTGATACTGTGATGGCTGCTGCCGGACCTGGCCTTCCGGCCAGCGTAGCCTTGGGCAACAAGCCCAGCCTTGTCGGACGCACCCGCACCGGCATTGCCGCGGCGCTTGGCGAGGTCGGCGTGCCGCTCAAAGAGCAGCGCATGCGCACGGCCCAGATCTGGAATTGGATCTACCATCACGGCGTGCATGATTTCTCCGAAATCAGGAATGTCGGCAAGGACCTCAAATCCGCGCTCGACAGCGCTTTCACCTTGGCCCGGCCCGAGGTCACGGCAGCGCAGGTCTCGAAGGATGGCACCCGCAAATGGCTGGTGCGCATGCCGCCAACAGGTCCGGGCACCGGAACCAAAGGCGGTTTGGGTGCCGAAATCGAATGCGTCTACATTCCCGAGAATGACCGCGGCACCCTTTGCGTGTCGAGCCAGGTTGGCTGCACGCTAACCTGCACCTTCTGCCACACAGGCACCCAGAAGCTGGTGCGCAACCTCAGCACCGAGGAAATCGTGGCGCAACTCGTGGTAGCGCGCGACCAGTTGGGCGATTTTCCGGGCCGGACAAGACCCAGCGATGGCTTCGTTCCCTCCGACGGCGGACGTTTTGTCACCAACATCGTCTTCATGGGCATGGGCGAGCCACTCTACAACCTGGACGCCGTGGGTGATGCGATCGATACGATTTCGGATGGTGACGGGTTGTCGCTTGGCCGCCGCCGCATCACCGTCTCGACCTCCGGTGTGGTGCCCGAAATTCCGCCGCTTGGCGCGCGCACCAATGCGATGCTTGCCATCTCGCTGCATGCGGTACGTGATGATCTTCGCAATGAACTTGTGCCGCTCAACAAGAAATATCCCATCGCCGATCTTCTCGACGCCTGCCGCGCCTATCCCGGATTGTCGAACGCCCGGCGCATCACATTCGAGTACGTCATGCTGAAAGGCGTGAACGACAGCGATGCCGAGGCGCGTGAGCTGGTCCGCTTGCTCAAGGGCATTCCGGCCAAGATCAACCTGATCCCGTTCAATCCGTGGCCCGGCACGCGCTATGAGTGCTCTGACTGGGACAGGATCGAGCGCTTTTCCGACATTGTCTTTCGAGCTGGATATGCCTCCCCAGTGCGCACGCCACGTGGCCGCGATATCCTTGCGGCCTGCGGCCAGCTGAAAAGCGAAACCGAAAAGCTCTCGGCCCGCGCCCGGATGATGCTTGAAGAGGCTGATGCGGCCGCCCACAGCGGCGCGGTCTGAGGATCGCAAATGCGCATGGTGGCACGCCTTCTCCTGATCATCCCCCTCGGCCTGATCATCGCTTTCGGTGCGGGTGGCTTTTTCCTGATGCTGGCCACAGTCATCTCGCCTGCACTGGCACAGATGGTGTTCGGTGCATTCAACGCGTTTGCTGATACCGTCTTCGGGCTCGCTTTCGAAGGCGAAGACCCGAGCGAACTTGCGGTCGCGGCAAGCTGGCAGGGCTTCAAGCTGATGTCAGCCATTCTGATTGCGCCGGTGCTGATCACCGCCGTCGCCAGCGAACTGTTCCGTGTACGCAGCGGCCTCGTCCAGATGGTGCTGTGCGGCACGCTGGCCTCGGCCCTTCCTGCCGCGATCATCGGGCTCAAGCGGCTTCCGACCGGCACGGAAACGCAAGTTCTGGCCGCTTTCTTCCTGACAGGCGTGGTGACCGGCGCGGTCTACTGGCTGATCGCCGGGCGTGGTGCCGCCGAAACCGCAAAGTTGCCCGTCAGCGCCCCGCCTGCGTGAGCAGTATCTTCACCGCAAACACGCCGAAAATGCCGCCAAAGGTCAGGTCAATGGCCCGCAGTGCCTTGGGCCGGGATTTGAGGTAGCCGACCAGCCGCTCGGCACCGAGGATCATCAGGACTGCCATCGGGATCGAGATGGCGACGAAGTAGATACCGAGGAACAGCATCTTGCCCGCCGCATCTGGATC
>JBOFFB010000233.1:0-1978 GCA_051648385.1 Allobosea sp. | reverse complement strand
CGGATGAGGTGCGTCAGCTGCTCGACATCGTGGCGATCAAGGTGCTGTGCCGCCGGGCCAATGTGGAGAAGGTCGAAGCCGGGCCAAAGGGCATCATCGTGGCCTTCCGCGACAATTCCTATGCCAACCCGGATGGGCTGGTTGCGTATGTCACCGAGCAAGGCGCTGCCACGGCCAAGGTGCGCCCCGATATGAAGCTGGTTTTCGTACGAGACATGGAAAAACCCGAGCAGCGGCTCAAGGGCACGACCCGTCTGATGCGCGATCTGGTGCGCATCGCCGAGCGCAAGAAGGCGGCTTAACCCCGCGCGAAAAGTGTCAGTGCGTTTGCGCTGTCGGAAGACAGATCGAAGATGCGGCCAGGTTCGCCGACGATCGCATCCTGCCGCGTGGGCTTGGCCGCATGAAGAAACAGCACATTGCCGACGCTCTCGTGCCCGATGATCCCGGCATTTCGCAGTGCCTCCTCGATGGACGCCGGTGCAACCAGGGTCGTCTGCTTGCCATCTGACAACCCGGCCCACAGCGCGCTGAGCGAGAACAGGCCGAGAGGCAGGTATTCGGCTCCTGTGAGCATGGACAGGTATGGGCCGGATGCGAGCGCGCAAAAGCTTGGACTCATCATCAGGCTCAGCAAGCGCTGGTCTTCAGACAGCCTCACGAGCCGCGCAATCTCTACTGTTGCCGAAACGATCTCGGTTTGCTTGAGCACCTGGCGAACGCCAAGGCTGGTTTCAACCGTGATTGTCAGGATGTCTGCCGGTGAGGTCACAACGGGCATCGGCGGCAGTGATGTGTTGCTCGCAATGATGCTGTCCAGCGGCACGACCCCGTCTGGCGGGTTCTGACCGAATGCGCATACAAGTCGCGCATTGAAAGACCGCGCCGCCGCATCGCGCAACATCAGCGCAGGTTCGATATCACCGCAGCAACTCGTACCGATGGCGACTGAAGGCCCCGCCCCATCAAGCCAAGCCTGCAAGGCGGCTGAGGTCGTCGACAGAGGCATCAGATGTGGCTTCATGCCCGCGCGCAGCACGCCCAGAATTGCGATCAGTTGCTCTGAACTGGCAGGCACAAATATCAACGCCTGGCTGCGCTCTGGCAGGCGTGACAAGGACAGCAATGACGCAAGGCGCCGACTGCGCTGGTCGATGTCGGCATAGCTCAGATTTTCACCATCAGTCCCGGCCCAGTTTGCCTTGCGCACCGGCTCGCGCAGGAAAAGCTGGTTGGGGCGGCTGCGCAAGCCCACAGCAACAAAAGCCTCAAGCCCGAGGCCGTCCATATGGTCTGCGGTTTTGCTGCGTGCGAGCATTCCGTGCTTTCGTCAGTTCGAGACGCGTGGCAAAGCGGTGGCGGATTCGGGCTCGCGCCACAAGGCCTCCAGCGCGAATCCAAAGCGGGCGGGGCGCGCCGGAATGCCGACACTGCGCTGATGGGCAACCCATGTCTGCGGCAAATAGAACAACGGGATAACGAAGTTGCCGCTCATCACCAGACGGTCGAGCACCCGGGATGCCGCGACATAATCCTCGCGCGCGCGAGCTGCAAGCATGGCCTGAATGGCCCCGTCGATGGCGGGCATCCTGGCCCCTGCGTGGTTGAGCGAGCCGGGGCGCGCCGCAGATGTGCTGGCCCAGCGGTTGGCCTGCTCGGTGCCAGGACTGGCCGAGACAGGCCACGTCCATTGCAGCATGTCCATGTCAAAGGCGGAGAGCCTGCGCCAATACTGAACGTCGTCGATCAGCCGGACACGTACTGCGACGCCGATGCGCTGCAGCGACTTGGTGTAATTCAGCGCCAGACGCTCCTGTGCCCGCGACAGCACCGTGATCTCGAAGGCCAGCGCTTCGCCAGTGTCATGGCGGCGCATTTCGCCATCGGTCAGGGCATATCCTGCGGAGTTCAGAAGCGCCAAGGCGCGGCGAGCCTGATCGCGATCCCGCCCAGAACCATCCGAGGCTGGCGGCTTCCA
>JBOFFB010000232.1:0-2662 GCA_051648385.1 Allobosea sp. | reverse complement strand
ATGCCCTTGCCGTATTCGGTGGTCATGCCGCCAAACGGGCGCTGGTAGATCTTGCCGGCTTCGGTGCGCGAAAACGGCACGCCCCAGTGCTCAAGCTCATAGACGGCGGCAGGCGCATTGCGCACCAGATATTCGATCGCGTCCTGATCGCCGAGCCAGTCGGAGCCCTTGACGGTGTCATACATGTGAAAGCGCCAGTCATCCTCGCCCATGTTGCCGAGCGCAGCCGAAATGCCGCCCTGCGCTGCGACCGTATGCGAGCGGGTGGGGAACACCTTGGAGATGCAGGCCGTTTTCAGCCCTGCCTGCGCGCAACCGACAGTGGCGCGAAGGCCCGCGCCACCGGCACCAACCACGACCACATCGAATGTGTGATCGGTGATGTCGTAAGCGGGCTTCTGGTGAGAAGGAGCAGCGGTTGCCATGGGTTCAGCCTCCAAAGGCGATCTTCAGTATTGCAAAGACGGAGGCGGCACCGACCGCGACCGTGAAGAAGGTGTTGGCCATCACCGCCAGAACCTTTGTGCCCTCGCCATGCACATAGTCCTCGATGATGGTCTGCATGCCGAGCCGCATGTGTATGAGGCCCGACACCACGAACAGAAGCATCAAAAGTGCCACGATGGGATGTGACAGAAGCGCCATCGCCGCAGAATAGGGCTTTCCGACCAGCGAAATGACAATGACAACAAAAGCTGTCGCCAAAATGACGTTGGCAACAGCCGTGACGCGCTGCAGCCAGAAGTGGCCGGTGCCAGAGCGGGCCGAACCGAGACCGCGGACATGACCGAGCGGAGTGCGCATCGAAGATTTGCTGTTCATGATCAGGTCTTTCAGCGCACGGCGTAAGCTGCGATCCAGATCAGGACCGTCAGCGGCGCGGAGATGAAGAGTGTGAGGCGTGCCATGTTCATGCGCTGTTGCGCGTCATAGCCGTAGCCAAGATCCCAGACGAAATGGCGCAAGCCACCCACCATGTGATGCATCAGCGCGAAGGTGTAGCCAAACAACACCAGCCGCCCAATCCAGGATGATGCAAGCCACTGCGCCGTATCGAACGAGGCCGTGCCGGAAGCGGCAGACACCAGCCAGATGGCCAGCAACAACGTGCCAGCGTAAAGTGCGACACCGGTCGCCCGGTGAAAGATCGACATCGCCATGGTCCATGACCAGCGATAGATTTGCAGATGCGGCGAAAGTGGCCGACCTTGCTCCGCCATGAAGCTAACCCCCGACCGACCTGCTTCGGTCGATTCACAACTGAAATTTCAATTCGTGGTCATAGCGAAATGCGGCACATGCTGCAATGCGACATCAGTACAAGCTGTTACAGATATCAGGTTCTGTCAGCGAACCTTCTCGGCGGCAACAATGTAGTTCACCGCCGTATCGCGTGAGAGCCGCCAGCCGCCCTTCAGAGGGTCAGGCACCATGCCGCGCGTCTCGATCATGCGAAGGCCTGCATCTTCCAGACCTTCCTGCAATTCAACTGGCCTGACGAACTTGTTCCAGTCATGTGTGCCCTTGGGCAGCCAGCGCAGGATGTATTCCGCTCCGATGATGGCGGCCGCATAGGCACGCAGAGATCGGTTCAGCGTCGACATGATGATCAGCCCGCCGGGCTTGAGCGCGGCTGACAGCGCCTCCAGAAAGGCCGGCACATCGGCGACATGCTCGACCACCTCAAGCGCTGTTATCATGTCGAAGCGCTCGCCTTGTGCCACCACATCCTCGATCGTGGTCGGTAAGTAGCGGATATCGAGCTCCATGCGTGCGGCGTGTGCTTTGGCAGCGGCGATGTTCTGCGTGGCCGGGTCAAGCCCCGTGACGCGCGCGCCCATCCGCGCCAGCGGTTCAGATAACAAGCCCCCGCCGCAGCCGACATCGGCGACATCGAGGCCCGCGAGCGGCGACATCTGACGCGGTTCGATGCCGAAATGCGCCGCGGCTTGATCACGGATGAACCCCAGCCTCACCGGATTCATCCCATGAAGCGGCTTCATCGGCCCGTCCGGGTCCCACCATGTGGAGGCCAGCGCATCGAAACGCCCGACTTCGCCTGCATCGACGGTGGAGGTTGTGGTTCTCACTTTGCGCATTCACGTCCCTCGGTGTCATCCCCGGCGGTCCACAGGACCGGGAAGGGGATCCGTGGCTGCGGTGGATTCCCTTCCCGGCCCGCTTCGCAGACCGTCGGGGATGACACCTAACTCAAATCCCTTTCGCCGACTTTGCGCCAGCGGCTGAGGCATGTATATGCCGCACTCATATGAGGTGGCGAGCGGGCAGATCAGCGCGCCTGGCCGAAACACTGACAAACGGATCGATAAGCCGCATGGCGCGTCTGGTGATGAAATTCGGCGGCACCTCGGTCGCCACGGTGGAGCGCATCCGGAATGTCGCCCGCCATGTCAAGCGAGAGATCGAGGCGGGCCATGACGTGGCTGTTGTGGTCTCGGCCATGTCGGGCAAGACCAACGAGTTGGTCGGCTGGTGCAAGGAAGCGGCGACGCTCTACGACCGGGCCGAATATGATGTCGTGGTCGCCGCAGGCGAGCAGGTCACGTCGGGGCTGCTGGCCATCGTGCTGAATGACATGGGGTTCAAGGCGCGTTCCTGGCAGGGCTGGCAGGTGCCGCTTTACGGCTCGGATGCGCATGGC
>JBOFFB010000231.1:0-6414 GCA_051648385.1 Allobosea sp. | reverse complement strand
ATGGCCTGCCGATCACCATCAAGGATGCCTTCGATGTAGCGGGTTATGTCTCGACTGCTGGCGCCAATGCCTATCGCGAACGCGTGCCGGAAGACGACGCGGCGGCTGTGGCGCGGCTGCGTGCGGCGGGTGCTGTGATCATCGGCAAAAGCAACGTGCCGGTGTTCTCTGGTGATTTCCAGACCTACAACCCGGTCTACGGTGTCACCAACAACCCGTGGGATTTGGCCCTCAGCCCGGGCGGCTCGTCGGGCGGAGCGTGTGTCGCGGTTGCCACTGGCATGAGCGCCTTCGAGCTTGGCTCGGACCTCGGCTCGTCGATCCGTTGGCCTGCCGCCGCCACAGGCGTCTACGGCCTCAAGACCACGTGGAACCTGGTGTCGAGCTGGGGCATGGTGCCGCCGCCGCCCGAGCGCCGCACGCCGCGCAATGCCGACCTCGTCGTGGCCGGCCCGATCGCCCGCAGCCCGGACGACCTGGAACTGGTGCTCCGCGTCATCGCTGGCGGGCGCGATCCCGGCACCGCGTCGCCGGTCGCGCTGCACCAGCCACGCAAGCTCAGCGCCGATGGCCTGCGCGTCTGCGTCTGGTTCGATGATCCGTTCGCCAAGGCTGACGGCCTGGTGCGTCAGGGCGTGTTGAAGGCGGCACGGTTGCTCGAAGCGCAGGGCGCGGTGATCGACGAGGTGGCCCGGCCCGGTTTCACGTTCGAGGAAGCCTTCGAGGTCTACGCCCTGATCAACCATGCCATCGTTGCCTATGGCCTGCCGCCCAAGGTGCGGGCGAAGATCCAGGCCATGGCGGCGGGGTTCTCGCCGACGGACATCTCTCACCGCTCGTTGCAGGCGCGCGGCGCGCGCATGACGCCGGGTTTCTATCAACAGATCAGCGCCCGGCGGCTGGCCGTGAAAAAGCAGTGGGCGCGCTTTTTCGAGCGCTTCGATGTGGTGCTGTGCCCACCCGCGCCGGTCGCGCACCTTGCCCAGGACCACATTCCCGACGTGCACCAGCGCACGCTGCAGGTGGATGGCGAAGCAAGGCCCTACCTCGATTTTCTGGTTTGGGCAGCGCTCGCCACTGGTGCTGACCTGCCCGCCTTGACCGCGCCGGTGATGCTGTCCCGCGCCGGCCTGCCGCTTGGCGTCCAGATCATCGGCCCGCACGGCGGCGATCTCGGCATCATCCAGGTCGCGCGCATGCTGGAGGCGATCACCGGTGGGTTTCATGCGCCGCCGATGGCAGGTTAGCGGGCGCCTTCGGCGAGGCAATATATTGGATTCCGGGTTCCTTGCATGGCTTCGCCATTTCAGGCCCCGCAAATGCGCCCGGCCCATGCGCTTTTCCGGGGCCGAGTAGCGCCAGCAGATCGGAACCCGGAATCCAGCATGTGACGTCGCCGCAGGCGTCGATGTTCAGGTTAATCGAGGCTCGCCTGTTTCGGAGCACATCAGTGCTTGAATACACAGGCCCCAAAACGTATTCGGAGGTTGTAGTTTTGCTGTTGCAAACGTTTCATCTTCCGACAACGGCCACAATTCAGCCGGTTTGGGGGTTCTGTTGACTGGCAAAGACGTGAAGGCTGAACGGCTGGCGGCGGCGCTGCGCGAAAACCTCAAGCGCCGCAAGGTGCAGGCGAGGGGCCGCAAGGCGGACGATGCGGCTGGCGCGGCAGAAGGTGGGCCTGCTTCCGGGCAAGTATCGCCAGAATTGAAGACAACGGAACAGTAGGACTGACATGGACCGCATCCGCATCACCGGTGGCAACCGGCTCAATGGCTCGATCCCGATTTCGGGCGCAAAAAATGCAGCGCTGCCGCTGATGATCGCCAGCCTTTTGACGGACGACACACTGACGCTCGAAAACGTGCCGCGCCTGTCTGACGTGTCGAACCTGTCGCGCATCCTGTCCAATCACGGCGTTGACCGCACCGTGCCCGGCAAGCGTGTTGGCCAGACGGTGGAAACCGGCCAGACGCTGTCGCTTTGTGCTCGCACCATCGTCGACACCTGCGCGCCCTATGACCTGGTCTCGACGATGCGCGCCTCGTTCTGGGTGATCGCCCCGCTGGTCGCCCGCATGGGCGAGGCGAAGGTCTCGCTGCCCGGCGGTTGCGCCATCGGTACGCGGCCTGTGGATTTTCTGCTGATGGCGCTCGAAAAACTCGGTGCCGTCATCAAGATCGAGGCGGGATACGCGTTTGTCACGGCCCCCAAGGGTCTGCAAGGCGGGCATATCGTTTTTCCGAAGGTTACGGTCGGCGGCACGCACACGGCGCTGATGGCAGCCGCGCTCGCCAACGGCACCAGCGTGATAGAGAACGCCGCGCGCGAGCCCGAGGTGGTCGATCTGGCCCAGTGCCTCGTCAAGATGGGCGCCAAGATCGACGGCATCGGCACCTCGACCCTGCATGTCCACGGTGTTCCTCGCCTCAACGGCGCGCGCCATGCCGTGGTGCCGGACCGGATCGAGACCGGAACCTACGCCATGGCGGTCGCCATGACCGGCGGCGACGTGCTGCTCGAAGGCGCGCGGGCCTCTGATTTGCAGGCCGCCCTCACTGTGTTGGAGCAGGCCGGGGTCGATGTCATCAACGAAAACACCGGCGTCCGCATCCGCCGCAACGGCCATGCACTGATGCCGGTCGATGTCACGACCGAGCCATTCCCCGGCTTCCCGACCGACTTGCAGGCGCAGCTCATGGGCCTGATGAGCATGGCCAAGGGCACCTCGCGCATCCGCGAGACGATCTTCGAGAACCGCTTCATGCACGTGCAGGAACTCGCCCGCCTCGGCGCGAAAGTCCGGCTCGATGGCGACACGGCCTACGTTGATGGCGTCGACAAGCTGACCGGTGCCCCCGTGATGGCCACCGACCTGCGCGCCTCGGTCTCGCTGGTCATCGGCGCGCTGGCAGCAGAAGGCGAAACCACCATCAACCGCGTCTACCACCTAGATCGCGGCTTCGAAGCGCTGGAAATCAAACTCTCGCGCTGCGGCGCGCAAGTGGAGCGAGTGAGCGGGTGACTACCCCCGCATCAGCTCGCCCACATGCGCAGCCACTGATCCGCCCAACCCCTTGAGATCATAGCCGCCTTCCAGCACCGAGACGATGCGGCCTGCGCAGTGGCGGTCGGCGATGTCCATCACCTCGCGGGTGGCGAGCGCGAAATCAGCTTCGGTGAAGTTAAGATTGGCCAGCGGGTCGCGCCAGTGCGCGTCAAAGCCTGCCGAGATGATGATGAGATCAGGCTTGAAGGCATTGAGCTTCGGCAGGATCAGCGCGGTCATCGCTTCCTGGAAAGCTTCGCCGCCATCGCCGGAATCCATCGCCACGTTGAGGATGTTGTCATGCTCGCCGCGTTCCGACGGCGAGCCGGTGCCCGGATAAAGCGGCATCTCGTGGCTTGAGATGTAGAGCACACTCGGATCGGCCCAGAAGATGTCCTGCGTGCCGTTGCCGTGGTGCACGTCCCAGTCGAAGATGGCGACCCGTTCGGCGCCGTGCACGGCTTGCGCATGGCGGGCGGCAATCGCGGCATGGTTGAAGAAGCAAAAGCCCATGGCGCGGGTCTGCTCGGCGTGGTGGCCCGGCGGTCTTGTGCCAACGAACGCGTTGCGCGCCGCCTTGTTCATCACCGCATCGACGGCCGCAACTGCCCCGCCAACGCCACGCATGGCTGCTTCCAATGTGCCGGGCGACATCACGGTGTCGGCATCGATGGCGGCATGGCCGTGGGCGGGAGAAGCCTTGGCGATGGCGGCCAAATGCCGCTCAGGGTGGCAACGCAGGATGGCGGCATCCGTGCCCAGTGGTGCTTCGGCACGGATCAGCCCGGCAAAGCTGTCCTCGGCCAGTGCCTTTTCAACGGCACGCAGGCGGTCAGCCCTTTCCGGATGGCCAAGCGGCGTCTGATGTTCGAGGCAGGCGCGGTGGGAGAGATAAAGTGTGCTCAAGCCGATGGTCCTTTGCGTTGCTCATCTGCAACGCTTCTCATGGGAAAAATCAACCGTCGCATTTTGTCTTCTCGTCGCCGCAAAGACTTGGTTAACCATGAATCATGCATTTTCGACCCATGATACATCATTCACAGATTCGTAGCGCCGTGGCGCTGTCCGTTGTTGGCCTTCTGGCGGGTGGTTGCTTTCGCGGCGTGCCGGACCCGTCCTTCAATGCCCGGGATGGCCAATACATGGCGCTCGTGCCGAACGTGATGCTGGACCCGCAGTTCGAGCGCTATGAGGTTGATTACCAGACATCCGAGAAGCCTGGAACCGTTGTGGTCTACACGGACGAACGGCTGCTGTATTTTGTCAAACCTGGCGGCAAGGCGATCCGCTATGGCGTCGGTGTCGGCAACGAGGCCTTCGGTTGGAAGGGCAAGGCCGACGTGGCACGCAAGGCGGAATGGCCGAGCTGGACGCCTCCTGCCGAAATGCTGCTGCGCTGGCCTCACTTGCGCAATCGGGCAGGTGGGATGGCTGGCGGCCCCGAGAACCCTCTCGGTGCCCGCGCGCTCTATCTCTATCAGGACGGGCGCGACACACTTTATCGCATTCACGGCACCAATGAGCCCGAATCGATTGGCCGCGCGTCCTCTTCCGGTTGCATCCGCATGCGCAATATCGATGCGATCGACCTGTTCAATCGCGTAGCGGTCGGAGCCAAGGTCGTCGTCAAGTAGGTTTCAGCCCAGATCGACGACTACGATCTCGGGCGGAACGCCGAAGCGGACCGGCGGTCCGCTTGTGCCGAGCCCGGCGGATACGATCATGCTCTGGCCGTCTTCGACAATGTGGCCATAGGCATAGCGGCGGCCATACTCTGACGGAATGTAGGGCGACCAGCCGAAAATCCTGATCTGGCCGCCATGGGTGTGCCCCGCCAGCGTCAGCACCAGATTGGCCGTGTCGGTCCTCAGCGGCATCTTGGCAAAAATGTCAGGCTCATGAGCCAGGAGGATGACAGGTGCATTGTCAGAGACTTGGGCGAACGTAGCTGGCAGGTCATGCAGGCCCCTGAACAGTCCGCCGCGCTCGCGGTCGTAGCCGATATTGAAGGCGATCTGGTCGGCCAGCCCCGCCAGCCAGAAGGCCTGACCGGCCTTGGACAGACGCACAGCCTGGTTCTCCAGCACCGGCAACCCGGCATCCAGCAACGCAAGTTTACCGAACGGATCACCATATCCGCGCCGCTGCACGACAGGATCATCCCAGAACTCGTGATTGCCAAGAATGCTGTGCACGCCAAGTGGTGCTTTCAGTTTTCCGAGCGCTTGAGACCAGGTTTTCGGGCTGAGATCGTGCACATTGCGGTTCGCCCGCGTCACATAGTCCCCAAGCAGCACGACGACGTCCGGCTCCAGTGAGTGGGTGATCTCGACGATTTCCTGAATGCGGGCCAGTGGCATGTGCGCACCACCGCAATGCAGGTCTGCCAGTGCAACAATTCTGAGTTTGAGACCCGGCGTCCATCCGCGAGGTGCCAGTGCATGGCGCGTCAACGCCAGCGAGCCGCCCGGCTCGACATAGCGTGCATAGGCTCCACCAGAGGCAGCGGCGAATAAAAAACCGGCGCCGACCTTGATGATCGAGCGCCGGGTGACAGTCATGGGTCTCGAATCCAGTTTGCTGTCAGTAAACTATATCAGTTCGCTTCCGGCCCAAAGCGCAGGATCGCAGGGATATCGGTTGCAGCCGGTGTGGCACGGACAGCTTTGCCTTGCAGGGCTCCGGCCGCCACTGCCGCAATGCCGATGTCGCGATAATGCCGGGCGTACAAATCCCGCGCGGAATTGTCATGGAAGTTTGCGCTGGCGCGCAACTCGCGGCGCTGCAATTCTTGGCGCTGCAATTCTTGGCGGTGGACGTCGCTAGGCATCTTGATCACAGTTCCCTTGTTGCAGCGCCTTGCTGGCACGCACACCAGATGAGAGCCGAAACAGGCCGCTGCACGGCGCGATTGTGACCGCTTCGTGGTTGTGGCTCGCTTCAGCAAACGTTCCTGTGAACATGAGGCAACAGCCTCAAGGCTTGGTAAACAAAAGGACGTTTTGCGACGCTTTTTAACGCCCTCACGCATCGCCCGGCTGCGGGCCGTCATAGCCGTCGATGATAATCAGGTCGGTCGAACCCATGACCACGAGATGCTTCAGGGCACTCTGGTATTCCGGCGAAGCGTAGCAAGCGCGGGCCGCGTCGCCACTGGGGAACTCGATGACGACGTTATGCTCGCGGCCCTCTCCCTTGGCGAGCTTGTAGGGCCCGCCCCGCACGATGAAACGCCCGCCGAACTTCGCGAAAGCAATGCCATTGCTGGCGCGATAGGCGGCGTAGGCAACAGGGTCGGTGATGTCGAGCCGGGCGATCCAGTAACCCTTGGCCATGGCTTTTCCTCACATGCCTTCGACGCAGAC
>JBOFFB010000230.1:0-3455 GCA_051648385.1 Allobosea sp. | reverse complement strand
GTGTTGTCGATGACCAACCGCCCTTGCAGGCATGCGACATCAGGTGAGTGGCGCGCGAACAGGTTTGCCGCGAGGCGTAGCTGGCGTGGATCAGGCCGGTCCTCTGCGTCATAGATTGTAAGCAGCGTACCGCGCGCTTCCAGTAGCCCGACATTGAGAGCTCGCGGCTTCGTCCGGGGCGCGCCGGACGGTGCGACGACCACGTCGACATGTGCGGGGAGGACGTGTCTGGCCAGCGCCTCTCGGGTCACGTCATCATGCTTTTCCACAAGGATCTTGATGTCCAGTCTGCTTGGCGGATAGTCGAGCGCCAGCAGGGCAGCCAAGAGCTGATCAAGCACTGCGGCCTCGCGGTAGAGCGGCACAAGCACAGTGTAGATGGGCAGTTTTGCATCTGGCATCGGCAATGTCGGCAGCGTTGTCGGCGTCCAGCCATCGATGACAGCACCAAGTCGCAAGACCAGCAACGCTGCAAATAACGGGATGGTCAGAATGGCAAGGACGATCAATGCCGCTTGCGGATAGATCAGCAAACCCAGCACGAAGATCCCGATCATGGCGAGCCCCGCGACCCGCTGGCTCACCGACATGCCATTGACTGCACTCTGACCCGGCCACTGCCGCGCAAGGTCATGCGAGGCCTTGTCCGCGATATCATGCCCTGCATGTTCGCGGATCATGGCACGAAATGCGGCGACCGGCATGACGACGACGTCGGTGCGGTCTTTCAGGTCATGATGTGCCGAAGCCCGCAGAACAGCCTCGGAGGGCGATATCGCTATGCGAAATCCCGAACGCGCCTCGTCAAGCGGCGCGATCCCGGCTGCCAAGGCAAGTTGGAACGAAACATCGCCGACAGGAACCATGCCGGTTTCACGCCAACCAAGTCCGAGATCACGGGCGAGTATCTTGTCGGGGGACAGAGAGCAAGCCTGGGTCACGCGCCTTTCCCAAGTGCCGGAGCCGATCCTGTCAGTCTTGCAAGAAAAATCATTCCAGACGCCGCACCAGAGCATATCGCAGAACGGATCAAATGGGGCAGTCGAGAGAAATATCGAGGTGGCAGCACGAAATTTTCAGCAACCTGATAATTATTCCTGACAGGTTTTTCAGTTCGTCGCGCTCTGGCTCAGTCTGTTTATTTGCTTAAACCGGTGCTGATCGCGCGGCTTAGTGCATTTGACTGTTGGTGCATGAAGACTGACCCGTCGAGCCGTTGCACATCGCCAGCATTGCACCCGGCCACATGCTCGACCAGCGCAGCCGCGAACGCGGCAGGCTCATCAGCCATCCGCACATTGGCAGGGGGCTGGCCAAGTCCGCGCATCGACAGTGTTGTCGCGACCGCTGGCAGACCCAATTGTAAGGCCTCGATCGTCTTGAGCTGGACACCGGTGCCTGCGCGGCTGGCGAGCGCGATGACGCTGCAATCCAGGAGGAACGAGACCGCATCGGGCACGCGACCAAGCAGGGCAACATTCGGCGGGGGATCGAGATCGGCGGGTGTGCGACCCGCCACGACGATACGGAGTGTCGACGGTAACAGCGGAGCCACTTCACTGATAAACCATCTCAAACCGATCAGGTTGGACTCCCAGGTCCAGGTACCGATGAGCCCGACATCGAAAACCGGCGCAGCATCGGCGGGGCTGGCGGCTGGACCTGCACTCTGGCTGGTCGAAATCAGTGGCAGGACAGCTGACTTGCCGAGGATGTGGGTGCCGGCAAGGGTTGACAGCGCATCTCGGTCTTCCTCCGCCAGACACCAGATGAAATCGCTGCCTGCGGCAAGCGATGTCTCGAGAGCTTTGAGCTTTCGTGCCTCACGGCGATAGAGCCAGGCCATCGGACCTTGCCTTGCATGGCTGGCATTCTGGGCTGCCGAAGCGTGCTCTATGTTGTGGGCAATCAGAACAGTGGAGCCGAGAGTGGTGAGAGCAGGGAACGCACCTGGCATCATCACCGAATTGAGGATGATGCGGTCAAATGGGCCGTGCTGCCTGATTGTCGCCAGCACATCACGGCCGGCAAGCCAAAGCTTCGCACTGGCGAATGGCATGCCTTTGAACATCGCCGCCGCCAGCCACGCAAGTTTGCGTAGCGGCCCGGCGACATGGTTTTCGATTGTCATGCGCCCGAGCAGCACAAGATCAGGGTCTGGCTTCAACTGGTCATCGGTGCGGGCGAAGGCAAAGACGGTGACGTGATGCCCCTGTGTCCGCAAGGCGTCGAGAATGGCTGCATTGGCGATTTCAAAGCCGGTGTCGGGCTTGGATGTGGGGGCCAGGGAGGTGATGAACGCGAGTTTCACGGGATGCCATTGCTTGTTTGGTCTGAAGTGTAGACTTGCCCTTTCTCGACAACTTTCATCAGTGCTGGTCAAGCTTTCGGGCAAAACTTCCAGAAGCCGGAATTTAGAGACATTGAAATGACAAAAGCTTAAGGGCGTCATGCTACTGGAATGACCCCGACGACCAATGATGGATCGATGATGAGCTTGCTGCCCATGCCGGAGATTGCCGCAATCAGCGTAGATCTTGCGGGGCAGGACCTCGCTGCGGTGGTGTGCGTGCCGACCTACAAGCGCCCCGAATTGCTGGCTCTGACCTTGGCATCGCTGTTCCGGCAGCAGATGGCGCGCAAGTCCGACCCGCGCTTCGCCATCGTGGTGGTCGACAATGACGGGCAGGATCGCGAGGGTTGTCGTCTCGCTTCCGAAATGCTTGCGGGTGGCGCGTTCTACGGTGCTGTCCTGGTGGAGCCAAGGCAAGGCAATTGCAAGGCCTACAATGCGGCCTGGAGTTTCGTGCGGGCCCACATGCAGAATGTTCCCTTCATCTGCGGCATCGACGATGACGAGGAAGCAACCCCGCGCTGGCTCTCCGCCCTGACTGCCGCCGCCGAGGCCAGTGGTGCAGGCATAGTCGGCGGGCCGGTCACGCCGGTGTTCAGCGATCCGAAGCTGGACTACTTGCGCCAGCATCCGATTTTTCGCTCGCACTATGGCACTGACGGCCCGATCCCGCAGCTTTACTCAAGTGCCAATTATCTTGTTCGCGCCAACGTGCTGGACAGGATGGGTTACCCGTATCTCGATGAGGCGTTCGACTACAAGGGCGGTGGCGATACCGATTTTTTCACGCGGGCGCGTGCCAAAGGCGTGAGATTTCACTGGGCCCAGGACGCGCTGATCACCGAAACGATGCCTGCCCGGCGCACCGAGTTCAGCTGGATTCAGGCCCGCGCCCTGCGCAACGGCATGATCTCGGCGTTGATCGCGCACAAGGCAGATCCCACTGCCATCGGGCGTGTGAAGACGGTGCTGAAGTCACTTGCCCTGCTTGGCGCTTCGCCGTTGCGCGGTTTTGCGGATCTGGTGCGGACCGGCTCGCCGCTGGTCGGGCTTTATCACGCCCAGGTGGCTCTGGGGCGTCTCGGGGCTGAATTCGGCCTCA
>JBOFFB010000229.1:0-2310 GCA_051648385.1 Allobosea sp. | reverse complement strand
GTCAGAGAAAAGTTTCACGGCAGAACCGACTTGACTGTGAAAGGTCGGATTTTGAAGCGCCGGTCGTGCTAGCCATGCTGTGCCGAAGGTGCCTGCAATGCGCTCAGACCAGCCTTTTCAGGCGCAGGCCTCATGCGTGATGCCAACAGGTCACAGAGACTGTCTGCCTGGTCAGCCTGTGTTTCCAGGACGATTTCTTCCCCCATGTCTCCGGCGAACAGTCGCCAGCTGTCGATATTGCGCCAGGGCACCGCGATCACGAGCGGTAGGCCCGTAGCAACCACTTCCGCAATCAGCGCACGAAATCCGCCGCCCTCGCTTTCAGTCTTGCCGAACTTGTTCAGGATCACGAGGTCTGGTCGGGTCGGCAGCGAGGCCTGCACCAACTGTATGGCTTGCAGCAGCTGGCCAATATCGAGTGCACAACCTCGCGCATGGGGCCCACGATCCTGCGAGATGGGCACAAGGGCACCGCCGCTGATATCTTCCAAAACCATATCGCAGCGCGAGCGACCCGGACGTGTCTGGTTGTGCTGCACCAGACCTGCAAGGCTGTAGCCCCGTTCCATCAGGAGCAACGCGAGACCGCGCAACAGTCGGTCTGCCGCTTCACTGTCGGTATAGACGAGGGCTGTCATCGCGGGCTGTGCGGACATGACGTTTTGCTTTCACATGCTTGGACGGAAGGCTTTGCAATGGTCTTCGTGGGTGTCGAGCCTCGGCCCGCCAATGAGGTCGATGCAGTAGGGAACCGCTGCGAAGATGGCGTCGAAGCAGGTTCGGATCGATGCCGGTTTCCCCGGCAGATTGATGATCAATGAGGCACCACGCGTGCCGGCGATCTGACGAGACAAAATTGCTGTTGGCACTTGTTTCAGGCTCGCGCCCCGCATCGCCTCGCCAAAGCCGGGCAGGATACGCTCGCAGACATCCATGGTCGCTTCGGGCGTGACATCACGCGGCGCAGGCCCCGTGCCACCGGTCGTCAAGATCAGCGGGCAGCGATGGATATCGGCCAAGCTCACGATCATGTCAGCGATGATCTTGCGCTCATCACTGACGATGGCGAGCAGCGGATGCCAGGGCGTCGCCAGCACCTCGCGCAAATAGCTCTCGATGGCAGGCCCGCCCTTATCTTCGTACTCCCCGCGCGAAGCCCTGTCAGAGCAGACGATAATGCCAATCGGCATTTCAGGTCGTTCAAGCGCTGTCATGACGAGATACCCGAACGATCATTCATGGCGCGGCGGCTCCAATGGCACATAGTCAAGCGTCGGCATGCAGCACGGCGGCGACGCCATGTCGTCGAGTGACAGGCTTGAGAATGCATCGAGTGCTTGCCGCCTCAGTGCGCTGACAGCCTCTGTCGGATTGAGCACGCGATGATCAATGGATGGCAGCGCGTCGCGCTCTTCGACGGACGACAGATGCGGTCCCAGATCGCGCAGCAAGCCGTCATGGATGGCATAGATCCAGCCGTGCAGGTTGAGCTTCTGGCCACGGGCCCAGGCATTTTCGACGATTGGCGTTTGTGCCACCCGGCGAACCTGCATCTCGATGTTGACCTCGCACATGCGGTCAAGGCGGGCATCATGCTCCTTGATCGCGTCGAAGACCGCACTGTGCTTGCGGTACATCATAGAGATCGGTTGCAGCCAGTGATCGAGCATTGAGCCGCGCTCGCTGACCAATGCGCGCTGCACCCCGCCGCAGCCATAATGCCCGCAAATGATGATGTGCTCTACCTTGAGATGCTCAACGGCATATTCGAGCACCGAGAGGATGTTCATGTCGCTGGTGTGGACGACATTGGCGATGTTGCGGTGGACGAACACTTCGCCGGGGTCGAGGCCCAGCACATCATTGGCGGTGATGCGGCTGTCCGAACAGCCGATCCAGAGATAGCGCGGGGCCTGCTGCTCAGCCATGCGGCGGAAGAACTGCGGGTCGGCATCGGTCTTGGCATGGGCCCAGGCGACGTTGCGGTCGAACAGATGGTCTAGCGTGCGGGACATCAGGTGTGCACTCCCCGGCGTAGCTTCATGGCATGGCTGATGGCTTTCAGATCGGCAGGTTTCAGCCGAATGCGCGCAATGGCCATGACGATGCCGTTCTCCATGGCCAAATGGCGGTGTTCGTTTGCGGCATAGGCCTGCATGACCTCCCGTGCTTGCCGACCAAGCTTCACAGGATTATCAGCGGGCGTTGCACCGAGCACGTCGACGATGGCATGAACCATAACATCCGACAGGCGGTGGTCTTCAGACAAACGGGCCAGCACAGTGCCGAGGTTGTCTTCGGGCAAGGCCC